>NZ_JBLUNZ020000056.1:0-68492 GCF_048061935.2 Leucobacter sp. BZR 635
AGTTGCTCTTCGGAGGGTCTCTTGGTTGAGGCCGGTACGGTGGGTGTCTGGTTCTTGAGAACTCAATAGTGTGCACTTAAATTGTCAAATGCCAATTTATTATCCCCGGCATCAGGCCTTTTGGTTTGGTGTTGGAGATTCCTTTTTTGGATAACAAACGAAATTTCGTCAGTATTGATGAGTTTCTGTTGTCAGGTTAAACTCGCTCGCTTACACGGCTTATTCCGCGGTGTTGGTGGGCATGTAATTTTTTACGGAGAGTTTGATCCTGGCTCAGGACGAACGCTGGCGGCGTGCTTAACACATGCAAGTCGAACGATGAAGCCCAGCTTGCTGGGTGGAAGAGTGGCGAACGGGTGAGTAACACGTGAGTAACCTGCCCTGAACTCTGGGATAAGCACTGGAAACGGTGTCTAATACTGGATACGACCTATCACCGCATGGTGTGTAGGTGGAAAGATTTATCGGTTCTGGATGGACTCGCGGCCTATCAGCTAGATGGTGAGGTAATGGCTCACCATGGCGACGACGGGTAGCCGGCCTGAGAGGGTGACCGGCCACACTGGGACTGAGACACGGCCCAGACTCCTACGGGAGGCAGCAGTGGGGAATATTGCACAATGGGCGCAAGCCTGATGCAGCAACGCCGCGTGAGGGATGACGGCCTTCGGGTTGTAAACCTCTTTTAGTAGGGAAGAAGCGAAAGTGACGGTACCTGCAGAAAAAGCACCGGCTAACTACGTGCCAGCAGCCGCGGTAATACGTAGGGTGCAAGCGTTGTCCGGAATTATTGGGCGTAAAGAGCTCGTAGGCGGCTTGTCGCGTCTGCTGTGAAATCCCGGGGCTCAACCCCGGGCCTGCAGTGGGTACGGGCAAGCTAGAGTGCGGTAGGGGAGATTGGAATTCCTGGTGTAGCGGTGGAATGCGCAGATATCAGGAGGAACACCGATGGCGAAGGCAGATCTCTGGGCCGCTACTGACGCTGAGGAGCGAAAGCATGGGGAGCGAACAGGATTAGATACCCTGGTAGTCCATGCCGTAAACGTTGGGAACTAGATGTAGGGCCTGTTCCACGGGTTCTGTGTCGTAGCTAACGCATTAAGTTCCCCGCCTGGGGAGTACGGCCGCAAGGCTAAAACTCAAAGGAATTGACGGGGGCCCGCACAAGCGGCGGAGCATGCGGATTAATTCGATGCAACGCGAAGAACCTTACCAAGGCTTGACATAACCGAGAACGCTGTAGAGATACAGAACTCTTTGGACACTCGGTTACAGGTGGTGCATGGTTGTCGTCAGCTCGTGTCGTGAGATGTTCGGTTAAGTCCGGCAACGAGCGCAACCCTCGTCCTATGTTGCCAGCACGTAATGGTGGGAACTCATGGGATACTGCCGTGGTCAACACGGAGGAAGGTGGGGATGACGTCAAATCATCATGCCCCTTATGTCTTGGGCTTCACGCATGCTACAATGGCCGATACAAAGGGCTGCGATACCGCGAGGTGGAGCGAATCCCAAAAAGTCGGTCTCAGTTCGGATTGGGGTCTGCAACTCGACCCCATGAAGTCGGAGTCGCTAGTAATCGCAGATCAGCAACGCTGCGGTGAATACGTTCCCGGGCCTTGTACACACCGCCCGTCAAGTCATGAAAGTCGGTAACACCCGAAGCCGGTGGCCTAACCCTTGTGGAGGGAGCCGTCGAAGGTGGGACTGGTGATTAGGACTAAGTCGTAACAAGGTAGCCGTACCGGAAGGTGCGGCTGGATCACCTCCTTTCTAAGGAGCATCTGGCACCCAGCAATGGAGTGTCCAGGCGCCAGATCGAGACCGAATGTGTTTCGCTGGTTAGCTCATGGGTGGAACATTTGATGACGTAGATCATAGTGCGAGTGTTTGGACGTAGTACGCCGCTTTCGAGTGGTTGGAACGGTTCGGGCAGTTGTGTTGTGGTTTCTTTGAGTGCATACTGTTGGGTCCTGGAGACCCAGACCACCTGATTGCGGGAACGTGATTGTGGTGTCTGTGTTTCTTCAGCCCGCGTGTCTAGAACGTGTTGTCTAGATGGGTGGGATTGACCGTACGTTGAGAACTACACAGTGGACGCGAGCATCTTCGATACACGCACTTGATCAGCCTTTGGGTTGGTGGGTGTGTGTCTCATTGGTTCGTGTCATTGACCTTTCGGGGTTGGTGATGCGTTTCTAAATAATTTACTTATGTAATTTCAAGTTTCGAAGAGCAAACGGTGGATGCCTTGGCATCTGGAGCCGAAGAAGGACGTAGTAATCTGCGATAAGCCTCGGGGAGCCGATAAACGGGCCTTGATTCGAGGATTTCCGAATGGGGAAACCCCGCCAGCACGCATGCGTAGCTGGTGACTCCCGCCTGAATATATAGGGCGGGTAGAGGGAACGTGGGGAAGTGAAACATCTCAGTACCCACAGGAAGAGAAAACAACATGTGATTCCGGTAGTAGTGGCGAGCGAACCCGGAAGAGGCTAAACCGGTGGTGTGTGATACCTGGCAGGGGTTGCATCATCGGGGTTGTGGGACGTGACTGAAAGCGCTGCTGAGCTTTCGACGTGAATGATCAGGTTATAGGGGAACCGCTTGGAACGGCGGACCGGAGTGGGTGAGAGTCCCGTACCCGAAATGACCTGGCTGCGTGTGGCGTATCCCAAGTAGCACGGGGCCCGAGAAATCCCGTGTGAATCTGTCAGGACCACCTGATAAGCCTAAATACTCCCAGATGACCGATAGCGGACTAGTACCGTGAGGGAAAGGTGAAAAGTACCCCGGGAGGGGAGTGAAATAGTACCTGAAACCGTTTGCTTACAATCCGTTGGAGCAGCCTTGTAGCTGTGACAGCGTGCCTTTTGAAGAATGAGCCTGCGAGTTAGCGATATGTGGCGAGGTTAACCCGTGTGGGGAAGCCGTAGCGAAAGCGAGTCTGAATAGGGCGATTCAGTCGCATGTCCTAGACCCGAAGCGAAGTGATCTATCCATGGCCAGGCTGAAGCGCGTGTAAGAGCGCGTGGAGGGCCGAACCCACTTAGGTTGAAAACTGAGGGGATGAGCTGTGGATAGGGGTGAAAGGCCAATCAAACTTCGTGATAGCTGGTTCTCTCCGAAATGCATTTAGGTGCAGCGTTGCGTGTTTCTTGCCGGAGGTAGAGCTACTGGATGGCCGATGGGCCCTACAAGGTTACTGACGTCAGCTAAACTCCGAATGCCGGTAAGTGAGAGCGCAGCAGTGAGACTGTGGGGGATAAGCTTCATAGTCGAGAGGGAAACAACCCAGATCACCATCTAAGGTCCCAAAGCGCGTGCTAAGTGGAAAAGGATGTGGAGTTGCTGTGACAACCAGGAGGTTGGCTTAGAAGCAGCCACCCTTGAAAGAGTGCGTAATAGCTCACTGGTCAAGTGATTCCGCGCCGACAATGTAACGGGGCTCAAGCACGCCACCGAAGTTGTGGCATTCATATAACAGGTAGGCCTTCGTGGTCCAGCCGTATGGATGGGTAGGAGAGCGTCGTGTGGCGAGTGAAGCGGCGGTGTGAACCAGCCGTGGATGCCACACGAGTGAGAATGCAGGCATGAGTAGCGAAAGACGGGTGAGAAACCCGTCCTCCGGAAGACCAAGGGTTCCAGGGTCAAGCTAATCTTCCCTGGGTAAGTCGGGACCTAAGGCGAGGCCGACAGGCGTAGTCGATGGACAACGGGTTGATATTCCCGTACCGATTAGTAACCGTTCAAGACCTAAGCAGTAGTGCTAAGCAAACCAAAGCTTTACGGATCCTTCGGGTGATGTGGGGTGGCGGCTGCGAACCCGAACTGTGGTGGTGAGCGTGAGGTGTGACGCAGGAAGGTAGATGATCCCGGGCGATGGTTGTCCCGGGCTAAGCATGTAGCCCGAGTCGTTGGCAAATCCGCGACTCGTTGAAGGGTGAGATGCGATGGGGACCCGTATGGGGAAGTCATTGATCCTATGCTGCCAAGAAAAGCATCGACGTGAGGTTGCTAGTTGCCCGTACCCCAAACCGACACAGGTGGTCAGGTAGAGAATACTAAGGAGCTCGAGATAATTATGGTGAAGGAACTCGGCAAAATGCCCCCGTAACTTCGGGAGAAGGGGGGCCATCCGCCTATTAGGATTTACTCCGAAAGGGTGTGGTGGCCGCAGAGACCAGTGGGGAACGACTGTTTACTAAAAACACAGGTCCGTGCTAACACGCAAGTGGACGTATACGGACTGACGCCTGCCCGGTGCTGGAAGGTTAAGAGGAGCGGTTAGTGTCTTCGGACGCGAAGCTGTGAATTTAAGCCCCAGTAAACGGCGGTGGTAACTATAACCATCCTAAGGTAGCGAAATTCCTTGTCGGGTAAGTTCCGACCTGCACGAATGGCGTAACGATTCCCCAGCTGTCTCCACCATAAACTCGGCGAAATTGCAGTACGAGTAAAGATGCTCGTTACGCGCAGAAGGACGGAAAGACCCCGTGACCTTTACTACAGCTTGGTATTGGTGTTCGGTGTGGCTTGTGTAGGATAGGTGGGAGACTGTGAAGCTGGCACGCTAGTGTTGGTGGAGTCATTGTTGAAATACCACTCTGGTCATATTGGATATCTAACGACGAACCCTGATCGGGTTTTCGGACAGTGCCTGGTGGGTAGTTTAACTGGGGCGGTTGCCTCCTAAAAAGTAACGGAGGCGCCCAAAGGTTCCCTCAACCTGGTTGGCAATCAGGTGGCGAGTGTAAGTGCACAAGGGAGCTTGACTGTGAGACTGACAGGTCGAGCAGGGACGAAAGTCGGGACTAGTGATCCGGCAGTGGCTTGTGGAAGCGCTGTCGCTCAACGGATAAAAGGTACCTCGGGGATAACAGGCTGATCTTGCCCAAGAGTCCATATCGACGGCATGGTTTGGCACCTCGATGTCGGCTCGTCGCATCCTGGGGCTGGAGTCGGTCCCAAGGGTTGGGCTGTTCGCCCATTAAAGCGGTACGCGAGCTGGGTTTAGAACGTCGTGAGACAGTTCGGTCCCTATCCTCTGCGCGCGTTGGAAATTTGAGAGGATCTGACCCTAGTACGAGAGGACCGGGTTGGACGAACCTCTGGTGTGCCAGTTGTTCTGCCAAGGGCATGGCTGGTTGGCTACGTTCGGGATGGATAACCGCTGAAAGCATCTAAGCGGGAAGCCGGCCTCAAGATGAGATTTCCGTAGGGTTTAACCCTGTGAGGCTCCCAGTAGATTACTGGGTTGATAGGCCAGATGTGGAAGCGCGGTAACGTGTGGAGCTGACTGGTACTAATAAGCCGATGACTTGATTTTTTCCCTCCCTGTTTGGGTGGGGCATGAGTGAAGTGTTGTAACGATGTTCGCGTCTACTTTGTGGTTCTTGACGTACGGCCACAACCCCTGACACCCTGTGTGGCGTGTTTGATAGGTGGGTTGGGTTATGTCAATAGAGTTTCGGTGGTTATAGCGTCAGGGAAACGCCCGGTCACATTCCGAACCCGGAAGCTAAGGCTGACAGCGCCGATGGTACTGCGAGGGGGACCTCGTGGGAGAGTAGGACACCGCCGAACAACTTTTATAAGGGGTTGTTCAGATGAATTCGACCATGTTTGGTCAGTTCGTCTGAGCAGCCCCTTTTTTCATTTTGTACACTAAGAAGTACTGTCTCTCAGAGACAACAACCACATAGGGAGCACCATATGAACGACCGTAAGGACCGACCCGAGGATACCGGGCGACCCCGCCGTTCTGATGGTGATCGCCCCCGCAGCGGTGGATACGACCGCGCACCCCGCAATGACCGCAATGACCGCAACGAGCGGTCGGAGCGCAGCGATCGCAAGCCGTTCCGCGATGACCGCGGTGCACGCGGTGCAGAGCGCCCGTACCGTGGCGACCGACCCGCAGGCGGAGAGCGTGCTCCCTACCGCGGAGATCGCCAATCGGGTGGGGATCGCGCCCCGTTCCGCGGTGATCGCAGCGAGCGCACCGGGGGCGACCGTGCTCCGTACCGTGGTGGCGATCGGAACGATCGTTTCCAGGGCGGCGACAAGCCCCGCTCAGGTGGTTACGACCGGAACGATCGCGACCGCAAGCCGTTCCGCGACGACCGCCAGGGCGGCGGTGATCGCGCCCCGTACCGTGGTGGCGATCGGAACGATCGTTTCCAGGGCGGCGACAAGCCCCGCAGCGGTGGCTACGACCGGAACGACCGCGACCGCAAGCCGTTCCGCGACGACCGTGGCGGCCGCGACGAGCAGCGTCCATTCCGCGGTGACCGTCCAGCAGGCGGCGACCGTGCTCCGTACCGCGGTGATCGGAGCGAGCGCCCAGGTGGCGACCGTGCCCCGTTCCGCGGTGGCGACCGCAACGACCGCCAGGGCGGCGGGGATCGTGCCCCGTTCCGTGGCGGCGACCGCGATCGCAAGCCGTTCCGTGACGACCGTCAGGGCGGTGGCGACCGCGCCCCGTACCGCGGTGATCGCAGCGAGCGTCCCGCGGGCGACCGTGCCCCCTACCGTGGTGGCGATCGGAACGATCGATTCCAGGGCGGCGACAAGCCCCGCTCAGGTGGTTACGACCGGAACGATCGCGACCGTAAGCCGTTCCGCGATGACCGCCAGGGCGGCGGGGATCGTGCCCCGTTCCGTGGCGGCGATCGTGACCGTAAGCCGTTCCGTGACGACCGCCAGGGTGGTGGCGATCGCGCCCCGTACCGTGGTGGCGATCGCAACGACCGTTTCCAGGGCGGCGATAAGCCCCGCTCAGGTGGTTACGACCGGAACGATCGCGACCGTGCTCCGTACCGCGGTGATCGGAGCGAGCGCCCGGGTGGCGACCGTGCCCCGTTCCGCGGCGGCGACCGTAACGACCGCCAGGGCGGCGGGGATCGCGCCCCATACCGTGGCGATCGACAGGGCGGTGGAGACCGGAAGCCGTTCCGTGACGATCGTGGCGGACGCGACGACCGCCGTTCGGGTGGCGACCGTGCGCCCTACCGCGGCGACCGCCCCTCGGGCGACCGGCCGCCGTACCGCGGCGACCGTGAGACAGGTGGTGGCCGTCCCCCTTTTCGCGGTGACCGCGACGACCGCGGGTACCGTCAGGACACTGACTCCCGCGGCCGTGGCGGAACCCGTGGCGGCGGCCGCAGCGACCGCGGTGGCCAGGAGCGCGAGTTCACTGAGGAGGAGCGGCTGCAGCACTCGCTGCGTCCCGTACGCAGTGAGCACGACGACCCGATCATCGCGGAGCACATTCAGCCGAGCGACCTGCATCCCTCGGCCCGTAACGAGCTGAAGACGCTCCAGCCCGAGGTGCAGGAGCGTGTCTCGCTGCACCTCGCGATGGTTGCCGAGCTGATTGAGGACGATCCCGAGCTTGCGCACCAGCACGCGATCTCGGCGAGCCGCCGCGCGGGCCGGATTCCGGTGACGCGCGAGACGCTCGCGATGACCGCGTACCGCACCGGTGATTTCGCGCTCGCGATTCGCGAGCTGCGTACCTTCCGCCGTCTGAGCGGGCGGGACTCTCACCTGGCGATCATGGTGGACTCGGAGCGCGGTCTCGGCCGCCCCGAGAAGGCGATCGAGACGGGTCTCGAGGTCGACGTGTCGACGCTCGAAACGCCGGACCGTGTCCGCCTGGCCATCGCGATGTCGGGCGCGCGCCTCGACCTCGGTCAGACCCAGCAGGCGCTGTTCGAACTCGAGATCCCTGAGCTGGACCCGAAGACCGGCTTCTCCTGGAGCCCCGAGCTGTTCGGCGCATACGCGACCGTGCTTGAGGATCTCGGCCGTGACTCCGAAGCCGCCGAGTGGTTCGCTCACGCGGATCGCGCGCAGGCCGCGCTCGAGGAACACTTCGGTGGACTCGACGAGCTCGAGGTTATCGAGATTCTCGAGCACGAGGATCTCCACGAGGAGGAGCTCTCGGAAGCCGATCGCTACGCGGACGAGTACGACGAGTTCTCCGAGGCTCATCAGGCTGATGCTGATGCTGATGCTGATGCTGATGCTGATGCTGATGCTGGTGCTGCCGGCTCCGAAGCCGCAGCGGATACTGACACTGAGGCAGCGGCCGAAACTGAGGCAGCAGAGCTTCCCGCAGCAGCCGACGACACCGCAGCAGCCGACGACACTGACGCTGCCGACGAGACCGACGAAGCCGACGAGACCGACGAAGCCGACGAGACCGACGAAGCCGACGCGTACCTCGATGCGTACGTCGAGGCGGAGTCCGCAGAAGCAGAGACGCCCGAGACCGGGCAGGACGACAAGGAGTAGCTTGATGGCGCTGTTCGGTAGGCGTGAGAAGTTCGACCCGGCCCCCATCGAGGGGCGTGAGCTGCTGCTCACCGACCTCGACGGGGTGATCTACCGGGGCGAGGGCGCGATCGCGGGAGCGGTCGATGCACTGAATCTCGCCGCCGAACGGGTGCGCGTGGGCTATGTCACGAACAATGCCGCGCGCACCGACGCGACCGTTGCAGCCCATCTCACCTCGCTCGGCCTGCGTGCCGCGACTGAGGATGTCATCACCTCGCCGCAGGCAGCGGTAGCGCTGCTGCGCGAGGTGGTGCCCCCGGGCTCCCGAGTGCTCGTGGTCGGCGGCGAGGGGCTCACGCACGAGCTCGAGAAGGCCGGCTTCGAGTGGACGCGCAGCGCCGACGACAACCCGGTCGCGGTCGTGCAGGGCTTTGCCCAAGACGTGGGCTGGGAGCAGCTCGCGGAGGCCGCGTACGCGCTCCAGGAGGAGCCGGGCCGGCCACTCCTGCCGTGGATCGCGACGAACACTGACTGGACGATCCCGCGCGCTCGCGGCATCGCGCCAGGCAACGGAACGCTCGTGTCCGCCGTGCACACCGCGGTTCAGCGGCTGCCCGACTTCGCTGGTAAACCCGAGACGCCGATCTTCGAGGCCTCGTTTGAGCGTTTCGGTTCGCGTAACGCGCTGATGCTCGGTGACCGACTCGACACCGACATCAAGGGCGCGGTTGCGGCCGGGATCCCCTCGCTGTTCGTGCTCACCGGGGTGGATCGACCGAAGCAGCTCATCGCCGCCTCTGCCGAGATGCAGCCCACGTACACGGTTGCCTCCCTCGCTGAACTCCACGAGCCCTACCAGCGGGCGGAGACGCTTCGCGACGGCACTGTGCGAGTTGGAGCAGCGAAGGTGCGCATGGACGGGCACATCGTGAGCGTGGCCGCCGAGGGTGACACCCCAATGGAGCTGTTGCGCGCGGGCTGCGCCGCGATCTGGGCCTCGGGGCTCGCGATCTACGGCTTGAAGGTGCCCGAGATTCTCCTGGAGGATCACTGGCGCTAAGCCTGCTTTGTGTTTCGCTCTGTAGTCTCTAGGCAACAAACGAGGAGATGCCATGAGTAAGAGCGCACGACGAATCGCGGCAGCAGCGGCCATCGGCAGTGCGCTGCTCCTCACCGGCTGCTCGGTGGTGAAGCCGGTTCCGCCGGCCGATACGCAGCAACCGGCTGATCCCGCTCCCGGCGATCAGGGCGGCACGGGCTCCGGGCAGGGCACGCCACAGGGCACTGACCTCGCGGGCGCGACATTCGAGATGAGCTGGACTGACGCACTCGACGCGGCGGCCGAGCAGTTCGCCGGCGACCCGGTGTCGCTCGCGCTCGAGTGGAAGCGCTCCGGCTTCGCCTACACCGTCGAGTTGGTGAACGACACCGAGAGCTTTGAGGTGCGTTTCAACGCCGACACCGGTGAGCTGGTCGAGCAGCAGGCGGAGAAGGAATCGGCTTCCGATATCGCCGAGAAGCGGCTCGGGATCATCAAGCCCGACGAACTCATCGACCCCGCCGCTGCGATGGCCGCGGCCGTCGCTGCCGAGGCCGGCCCGGTCACCGAGTGGGAGATCGACGACGAGAACGGCCAGCTGACCTACGAGGTGCAGATCACCACCGGGACCGGCGATGCTGACGTGCGAGTCGACGCCCGCTCAGGCGAGATCCTGAAGGTCGATCGCTAGGCGCTCGCCCGCCGCGAGACGGGCGCTGCTACGCGCCCCAGACGATGGTTGAGAAGATGAGCCAGAGGTTCAGCGCAACGATCGCCAACACCACGAAGAGCGCGACATAGCGGAGCGGTTTTCCGTTCGTGAACTCACCCATCACATCCGCCCTGCCGGTGAGATTGATGAGCGGAATGAGCGCGAACGGGATCCCGAACGACAACACCACCTGGCTGAGCACGAGCGCCCATGTCGGGTCGATGTTGAAACCGAGCAGAATCAGCGCCGGGAGAATAGTGATGACCCGCCGGGTGAGGATCGACACCCGCACCTTCAGCAACCCCGCCATGATCTCCGCGCCCGCGTACGCGCCGACCGAGGTTGAGGCGAGGCCAGAGACGAGCAGACCGATCGCGAACAGCAGGCCGACAACCGGGCCGACGTGCGTAGTGATCGCCGCGGCGGCACCCTCGATGGTGTCTGTCCCGTCGATCCCGGGCAACGACGCGGCGGCGAGCAGCAGCATCGCAATGTTCACCCCTCCGGCGACGACGAGCGCGAGCACGACGTCGAGCTTCGTTGCGCGGAGCAGATGCCGGATGCGCTGCGCCCGGCCATCAACGTGGTCTTCGGGGGTGTGGCCGTGCCGATCCCGTGCGAGCGAGGAGTGGAGATAGATGGCGTGCGGCATCACCGTCGCCCCCAGCATGCTTGCCGCCAGCAGCACCGACTGCGTGTCAACGAAACGGGGAACCAGACCCGCGAACATAGCCCCCAGATCGAGCTCGCTCACGAACAGGCCGCCCACGAAACCGATCGTGATGATGAGCAGCATCGCCATAATCACCGCCTCGAACCGGCGCTGATACTTGCCCTGCAGCATGAGGATCAGCAGCGATACCAGCCCCACGATGACGCCTCCCGCGAGCAGCGGCACTCCGAACAAGATGTACAGCGCAATCGCCCCACCAATCACCTCGGCGAGGTCGGTTGCCGCCGCGACGATCTCGGCCTGTGCCCAGTACAGCCTGCGGTTTCTCGGGCGCAGACGCTCGCCGAGCAGCTGCGGCAGGCTCTTGCCCGTGACCAGCCCGAGCTTCGCCGACAGGTACTGCACGATGACCGCCATAGCGTTGGCTGCGACAAGCACCCAGAGCAGCGTGTAGCCGTACTTTGCTCCCGCCGACAGGTTCGCCGCAACATTGCCAGGGTCGACGTAGGCGATTGCAGCAACGAACGCGGGACCAAGGAGGTGGAGGAGTCTGCGTTCCGGGCGCGTCTTCACGCTGGGGGAGGTCATGCGACCATAGTAAGTACGGAAAGCCGCACAATCAAGTTCGACCAATCGAACATGCAGATTCTGGCGGGTGTCAGAGGCCTGCGGCTAAGCTTGGGGCATGGAACGCGACGCAGAAAACGGGCAGACGCCCCACGCAGAGCAGTCGCGTGAGCCAGCCCCAGAACTCGGCGGAAGCGACGGCCTGCTCGACAAGCTCGGACTTATCGAATCGCAGCCGCTCGACCAGCGCGCCCGTGGCTTTGAACAGCTCCACGACGAGCTCCTCCAAGAGCTCCAGCGCAGTGATCAGGACGGGGTATAGCCCGGTGCAGGTTGCAGATCACTGGGCCGGGGCCGCTGAACGTCTCGACCGCGCCCTTGTCGAACTCGGCCTCGTGCGCTCACGCAGCCGCGCGGCCGAACTTATCGCCGCAGGCAGCGTCGACATCGACGGCAACCCCGCGGGCAAGCCCGGCGCTCGCGTGCGCGAGGGATCCCTCGTGACCGTGCGCGGCGACGACCACTACGTGAGCCGCGGTGCCCACAAACTCCTCGCTGCCCTCGACCGCTTCGGCATCGACCCTGGCGGCAGGCTCGCGCTCGACCTGGGGGCCTCCACCGGGGGCTTCACCCAGGTGCTGCTCGAACGCGGCGCGCGCGAAGTGCTCGCGGTCGACGTCGGCCACGACCAACTCGCCCCCGAGCTGCGCGCGGACGACCGTGTGCGCGTTGTCGAGGGCTGCAACGCCCGAGCGCTCGACGCCGAGGTCTTGGCCAGGCTCACCGGAGTCGACGAACGCCCGACGCTCGTCGTCGCAGACCTGTCGTTCATCTCGCTCACCCTGATCCTCCCCGCAATCACCCGCTGCACGGGCGAAGGCGCTGATCTCGCGCTGCTCATCAAACCGCAGTTCGAGGTCGGCCGCGTGCGCGACGGGATCGTCACCGACCCGGCGCAGTGGGCCAGCGCGATCGACAAGGTGCTCGCAGCTGCCGCGGCGAACGAGCTCCGGGTGCTCGGCCTCGAACCGTCGCCAATCGCGGGCGGCGAGGGCAACCGAGAGTTTCTCGTGCATCTCGTGCGCGGCGTCCCCGCCGATCCGAGAGAATGGGAAGCGCGCATACGCGAAGTCTGCGCCACAGTTCGCGAGGGCGAAGAAGGAGGCCGTGAGTGAGTGCTTCGACTGGAGAGCGGTGCATGCTCATCGTCTCCCACACCTACCGGGCCGAGGCGATCGAGGCGACCGCCGCCGTGGTTGACGCACTGCTCGCCGCCGGCGTCGTACCGGTGCTCAGCGCCGACGACCACGCCGCCTTCGCCCCACACGTCGACCTGAAGCGCACCGCCGTGCTCAGCGACGACGTTCCCCTCGACAAGCTCGAAGCCGCGATCGTGCTCGGCGGCGACGGCACGATCCTCCGCGCCGCCGAAATGCTGCGCGGCTCGGCCTGCCCGATCGCGGGCGTCAACCTCGGGCACGTCGGCTTCCTCGCCGAGATGGAGAGCTTCGATCTCGGCTTCACCGTCGAACAGGTGCTCGCCGGCAACTACACCGTCGACGAGCGACTCACCCTCGAGGTGCGCGCCGAGCTCGACGGCGAAGTGCTCGCGGAGACCTGGGCACTCAACGAGGCCACCGTCGAGAAGCGGCGGCGCATGCTCGAGGTCGCCGTCGGAATCGACGACCATCCGGTTTCAGTCTTCGCCTGCGACGGCGTCGTTCTCGCGACGCCCACCGGCTCGACCGCCTACGCATTCTCCGCGGGCGGGCCCATCGTCTGGCCGTCTGTGCAGGCGCTCCTCATGGTGCCGATCGCGGCGCACGCCCTCTTCAACAAGCCGCTCGTTACGGGCCCCGACTCGGAGCTCACGGTGCGGATCCTGCCCGAAAACATCGGCCCCGGCGTGATGTGGTGCGACGGTCGTCGCCGCACCGAACTGCCAGCGGGTTCCGTCGTGACCGTGCGCCGGTCGCCGGAGACGGTGCGGATCGCGCGCCTCGACGAGGCCCCCTTCTCCGAGCGCCTCGTGCGCAAGTTCGACCTGCCCGTCACCGGCTGGCGCGGAGACCGCAACGGCAACGGCAGCCGCAACGGGAACGGCGGACGCAACGGGAACGGCAACGGCTTTGGTCTGGCGAACGGTCTCGGTAGCGGCCTGCGCAATGGCCTTGGCAGCGGCCCGGACGGTGGCGACGGCAACGGCGATCGCTCCGGCCACAGTGCGCCTGGCCTTGAAGGAGGCGACGCCGAATGATCGAAGAGCTCCACATCAAAGACCTCGGCGTCATCGCCGACTCGACGCTGCCGCTCGGCCCCGGCTTCACCGCCATCACCGGCGAGACCGGAGCGGGTAAGACCATGGTCGTCAGCGCCCTCGGTCTGCTCATGGGTGAGCGCTCCGATGCGGGGGCCGTGCGCGTCGGCGCGACGCAGGCACGCGTGAGCGGCATCGTGCACAGCCGCGACGCAGCCGTGGCCGCGATCGTCGACGAGCTCGGCGGCGAAATCGAGGACGGCGAACTCATCATGAGCCGCACCGTGTCCGCTGAGGGGCGCAGCCGCGCATCAGTGGGCGGCACGAGCGCCCCCGTCGGCGCGCTCGGCAGGCTCTCCGAGCGCCTCTTCGCTGTACACGGGCAGTCCGAGCAGCTCAGGCTGAAGTCGCAGACTGCGCAGCGTGACACCCTCGACAGGTTCGGCGGGGCAGCGCTCGCCGCGACCCTCCGCGAATACCGCGAGGCGCACGCAGCCCGCGCCGAAGCAGAGCAGCGCTTCCAGACGCTCACCGAAACCCGAGACTCCCGCGCAGCCGAAGTAGTGAGGCTCCGGGGTGAACTCGAGGAGATCACCGCGGTCGATCCCGTCGCAGGCGAAGAGACCGAGCTCACCGCACGCATCGAACTCCTCGCAAACGTCGAGGGGCTCAGGGCTGCGGCCGTCGGTGCCGGGGAAGCGCTCGCGAGCGAGTCAGACGATCCGATGCAGCGAGACGCCGGCGGCCTCGTCGACATCGCCGTGCAAGACCTCGAGCGGGTCTCGAGCCTCGACCCCCGAATCGCCGTCATCGTCGAACAACTGCGCTCCGTGAGCTTCCAGATCGCCGACGCCGCCAAGGAGCTCGCCGCATACGCGAGCGACCTCGACGAGGAGGGCCCGGGCGAGCTCGCCCGCGCAAACGACCGACTCGCGGCGCTCTCCGGCCTGTTCCGCTACTACGGGGCAAGCACCGAAGACGTGCTCGCGCACGCTGACGCAGCCTCCGCGCAGCTACTCGCTCTCGACGGCGACGATGAGGCCCTCGAGGGCCTTGAAGCACGCGTCACCGAGCTCCGAGAGCAGGAGCAAGCGCTCGCCGCAGCCCTCACCGCGCTGCGCGAGTCGGCGGCCGAGCGACTCGGCGAGGCGGTGAGCCTTGAACTGCGCGAGCTCGCGCTACCCGACGCCCGCTTCGTCGCGACAGTCTCTCCGCTTGACGCGCCCGGTGGCGCCGGCGCAGACGAGATCCAATTTCTGCTCGCCCCGCACCCCGGCGCGACGCCCCGGCCGATCGCGAAGAGCGCCTCGGGCGGTGAGCTCTCGCGGGTGATGCTCGCGCTCGAGGTCGTGCTCGCTGGAGCCGACCCGGTGCCGACCTTCGTGTTTGACGAGGTCGACGCAGGCGTCGGCGGCGCCGCGGCCATCGAGATCGGGCGGCGGCTGCGACAACTCTCGAAGACATCGCAGGTCATTGTCGTCACCCACCTCGCCCAGGTCGCCGCGTTTGCGACGAACCACCTGCGCGTGGTGAAGGACTCAAGCGGCGGCTTCACCCAGTCGAGCTGTGTCGCGCTCGAGGGCGACGCGCGGCTCGCTGAGATGGCGCGGCTGCTCTCGGGGCTCGACACCTCCGAGAGCGCCCTCGACCACGCAGCGGAGCTCTTGGAGCTCGGTAAGTAGGGCCCGCCGCCCGCCGCTCGCTGCTCCGCCGGCAACTCCTGGTCAGTTGTGACCGCCGCGGCGGCGTGTCGGCAGGGCTTCGTGGCGCAAACTGACCAGCAGCTGCGCGCCAGAGCGATTCGAGCCGTAGCCCGCGGCGATTCCAATGCCCGCAGCGCACCACCAAAGCCTCGCCCTAAGTCACTGGCCGCTGCTACGCTCACTGCATGGCAATATTCAAGTCCATAGGCTTCGGAAAGAAGCCCCAGGTAGCAGCGTCGAGCGCGCCCGTCGAAGCGCAGCCAGACGAGCACAAACTCGTGCTCCACGCTGACACAAAACTCATGGACGCGGATGTGCGCGAGATGTACCGCGACGCGCAAGAGGCGGCGCTCGACGCGAAAGACGAGGCGCGCGAGAAGAGGCAGCGTGAATTCGCAGTCAAGCAGCCCTTCGCGCTCGGCTTCACGGTGACGCTCGGCGTGCTCGTCGCCGTCGTGTTCGGCCAGATGATTGGTCAGCTCTCGACGATCCTCATGTACGTGGTCGCCGCGCTCTTCATCGCGCTCGGCCTCGACCCGGTGGTGCGCTGGCTCGAGCGGCACGGACTCAAACGCGGGCTCGGCATCGGCGTTGTGTTCGCGGGCTTCATTCTCGTTATCGGCGGCATCCTCGCGATCGTCATCCCGATGATCGGCAACCAGGTTGCACAGCTCGTGTCGAGCGCACCGGAGATCGTGCGCAACCTCACGAGCGAGCAGTGGTACAAGGACATCAACGAGCGCTTTGGTGACTTCGTTGACTTCAACGCGCTGCTCACGATGGGCCAGGATTTCATCGGGAAGCCCTCGAACTGGGCCTCGGTGGCAGGCGGCGTCTGGCAGGCCGGCATCGGCATCGCAAATGGCCTGACGGCGACGCTCATCGTGTTGATCCTCTCGCTGTACTTCCTCTCCTCGCTGCGCACCATCAAGCGCGGCTTCTACTCGGTGGTGCCGCGTTCGGGCCGCGCGAAGGTCATCGACATCACCGAGCAGGTGACGAAGTCGGTCGGTGGCTACGTGAACGGCATGGTCGTGCTCGCGCTCGTCAACGCGACGCTCGGCTTCATCATGATGACGGTCGTCGGTGTCCCGTTCGCGGGCCTCGTCGCCGTCGGTGTGTTCATGCTCGCGCTGATCCCGCTCATCGGTTCGGTGCTTGCCACCGTGCTCGTGACGGCGATCGCGCTGTTCAACTCGCCGCTCACCGCGCTCATCGCGGCGATCTACTACCTCATCTACATGCAGCTTGAGTCGTACCTGCTGACGCCGCGCATCATGAACCGCGTTGTCTCAGTTCCCGGGTCGCTCGTCGTGATCGGTGCGCTCGCGGGCGGTACGCTGCTCGGGCTGCTCGGTGCGCTCATCGCGATCCCGGTCACGGCCGCGGTGCTCATGATTATTAAACAGGTGTGGATCCCTCGCCAGGACGCCCGCTAGAGTCGCGCAGCGAAAGCAGCGCCAGAGGTGATAGGATCGAAGCCCGTGGGAGCAAACGCGGATCAGACCAAAACAACCAAGCACATCTTCGTGACCGGTGGGGTTGTTTCCTCACTCGGCAAGGGGCTGACAGCCGCGAGTCTCGGTAATCTTCTTACCGCACGCGGCCTGCATGTCGTCATGCAGAAGCTCGACCCCTACCTGAACGTCGACCCGGGCACAATGAACCCGTTCGAGCACGGCGAGGTCTTCGTGACCGATGACGGCGCCGAGACGGATCTCGATATCGGGCACTACGAGCGGTTCCTCGGAATCAACCTCTCGCAGGCCGCGAACGTGACGACCGGGCAGATCTATTCTGAGGTTATTCAGAAGGAGCGCCGCGGCGACTACCTCGGCGCGACTGTGCAGGTCATCCCGCACATCACGAACGAGATCAAGCGCCGCATGCGGCTGCAGTCCGAGCAGGAGCCGCAGCCCGACGTCATCATCACCGAGATCGGTGGCACGGTTGGCGATATCGAGTCGCAGCCGTTCCTCGAGGCGGCACGCCAGGTGCGCCACGAGCTCGGCCGCAAGAACGTGATCTTCGTGCACGTCTCGCTGGTTCCCTTCATGGGTGCCTCGGGCGAGCAGAAGACGAAGCCGACGCAGCACTCGGTCGCGCAGCTGCGCTCGATCGGCATCCAGCCGGACGCACTCGTGCTCCGCTCGGATCGCCCGGTCACCGGCGATAACCTCCGCAAGATCGCGCTCATGTGCGATGTTGAAGAGAGCGCCGTCGTGAACGCGATCGACGTGAAGAGCATCTACGACCTGCCGCAGCTGCTGAACACGCAGGGCCTCGACCAGACCATCGTCGACCACCTGCAGCTCACCGAGCGCGTCACCGACGTCGACTGGACCGGCTGGCGGCCCGTGCTCGACGCCGTGCACAACCCGAAGGGTGAGGTCACGATCGGCCTCGTCGGCAAGTACATCGACCTGCCCGACGCCTACCTCTCGGTCACCGAGGCACTGCGGGCCGGCGGCTTCGCACACTCCACCAAGGTGAACATCGAGTGGATCCCGTCAGACGCCTGCGAGACACCCGAGGGTGCCCGTGAGCAGCTGTCGCACCTGCACGGCATTCTCGTGCCGGGCGGCTTCGGCATCCGCGGCATCGAAGGCAAGCTTGGCGCGCTCCGCTTCGCACGCGAGAACGGTATCCCGACGCTCGGCATCTGCCTCGGCATGCAGTGCATGGTCATCGAGTACGCGCGCAACGTCGCCGGGCTCGAGGGCGCATCCTCGACCGAGTTCGATCCTGAGACGAAGGTCCCCGTCATCGCGACGATGGCCGAGCAGGTCGACATCTTGGACGGCGGCGACCTCGGCGGCACGATGCGTCTGGGCCTGTACGAGGCGAAGCTTGCCGAGGGATCCCTCGCAGCCGAGGTGTACGGCGACACGACCGCGAGCGAGCGTCACCGTCACCGCTACGAGGTGAACAACGCCTACCGCGACGAGATCGCGGCCGCAGGGCTCTCGTTCTCGGGCCTGAGCCCCGACGGCAGTCTCGTCGAGTACGTCGAGCTGCCCCGCACGGCGCACCCGTACTACATCGCCACCCAGGCGCACCCCGAGCTGCGTTCGCGCCCCGGCAAGCCCCACCCGCTGTTCGCAGGCCTCGCAGGCGCTGCGATCGAGCGGCGCGAGGCTGCCAGCCTGTTCGAGGTTGAGGAAGCCGCGGGGGAGTAACCCGTGACACACACGACCAGGCCCGAGCTCATGCTCGCCGACGAGCCCGCACACGATGTGCGCGTGCTCGAGAGCCGTGAGCTCGTGGCCGGTCATGTGTGGGACATTAGGCGCGACCGGCTACAGTTCGCGGATGCCGTGCTTGAGCGCGACTTCACGGATCATCCCGGAGCGGTCGCCGTGCTCGCGCTCGATGAGCAGGATCGCGTGCTGCTCATTCAGCAGTACCGGCACCCGATCGCGCACCGCGACTGGGAGATCCCGGCAGGCCTCATGGACGTTCCGGGCGAGAGTGGGCTGATCGGCGCGCAGCGAGAGCTCGCCGAGGAAGCCGACCTCGCCGCTGAACAGTGGGATCTCCTGCTTGACCTGTTCCTCAGCCCCGGCGGATCGAGCGAGGCCGTGCGCGTATTCCTCGCCCGCGGGCTCGCACCCGCCACGCATGACTTCGTGCGCGAGGGCGAGGAAGCCGAACTCGTGCCGACGTGGATTCCGCTCGACGACGCGGTCACCGCGGTCCTCGAGGGCAGGATCGCGAACAGTATCGCCGCCGCGGCAGTGCTCGCCGCGGCGGCAGCCAAGGGGAGGGGCTGGGCGACGCTCCGCGATCCTCATCTCGCCTGGACCGCGCGCGACACGGTGCGCGGCGAACGATCGAAGTAGCGATGCAGCCGGATGCCGCAATCGGGAAGTACCTCAGGCACCTGAGCATCGAGCGCGGCCTGTCCGACAACAGCATGGCCGCCTACCGGCGTGACTTCGCCCGCTACGGGGAGTGGCTCGCGCAGCAGGGCGTCGACGACCTTACCGCGGTGACCCCCGAGACGCTGTCCGCCTACGTTGCCGCGCTCGCGACCGCGACCCGCGCGGCGAGCGAGGAGGGTGGGCCGCCCGTGCCCGCCTACTCGCCCTCATCGATCACGCGGATGGTGTCGACCGTGCGGGGCCTGCACCGCTTCCTTTTCGACGAGGGCGAGCTGCCCGACAACGCCGGACGCGGGGTGCGCACCCCGAAGAAGGGGCAGCGGCTGCCGAAGGCGATCTCGATCGAGGACGTCCAGGCGCTGCTCGAAGCTGTGAGCGGAGACGACCCCGTTTCGCTGCGCGACCGGGCGCTGCTCGAACTGCTGTACGCGAGCGGTGCGCGCGTGAGCGAGGTCACCGCGATCGACCTCGACGACCTGTACGCGGGCAGTGGCGGCGGCGCTGGCGGTTCTGCTGGCGGTTCTGCTGGCGGCGGCGCTGGTGGTGACGTGTGGGGTGACCCCGAGCGCGCGCTTGGGGACGGCGGCCTCATGCGCGTCACGGGCAAGGGTGGCAAGACGAGGATCGTGCCCTACGGCCGCTACGCGGGCTCCGCGCTTGCCGCCTACCTCGTGCGCGCCCGCCCGCAGTTTGCGGCCCGCGGATCCGGTAGCCCGGCGCTGTTCCTCGGCCCTCGCGGGGCGAGGCTCTCGCGCCAGAGCGCCTGGCTCGTGATCCGCGCGGCAGCCGAAGCCGCCGAGCTCACGGTCGAGGTTTCACCGCACACGCTGCGCCACTCCTTCGCGACCCACCTGCTCGCGGGAGGAGCCGACGTGCGCGCCGTACAGGAGCTGCTCGGACATTCTTCCGTGACGACGACGCAGATATACACGCAGGTCACCGCCGACACCCTCCGCGAGCACTTCGTGAACGCGCACCCGCGCGCGAAGTAGCGGGCCGCAGCTGCGCGGGAGCGGTTGGGCCCCAGCCCCGCGTGCGATAGCGCAGCGCCGGCGCTGCTCGTCAAATTGCGCACGCTGCTCGTCAAATCGCGCAGGATTTGCCCGATCCGGCGCTGTGCGGCGCAGCCGCTGCCTAGCCTTGGTGTTTGGGGAGCCCGCAGGTGCACACGGTGTGCCACCGCTCCCGCCGCCGGGCGTAACGCACCCGCCATAAGCCGGAAGTGGCCAGCCTGCCCGTGGGGATCGGGGAGTCTGGTCGCTTTCTTTTTCTTGTAAGGATTGGCGCCGTCGGGGTCGTCGCCCGTAGCGGCGCTGCCTGCACCGCCGCGCCGTGCTGGCGGCTGCACGCCGATCCTCCAGCCCGCGCCGCGATATGATGGGGTGTGAGCGAGGGAAGGGAATCGGAAGTGGCGAAGAAGCAGAGCGAGCTGGGGCCGACAGGGCGCCCGGATCGTGTGATTCCCGCGCCGAAAATGCTTGAGCGCCACGGACCCGCCCGCATCATCGCGATGTGCAACCAGAAGGGCGGCGTCGGAAAGACGACGTCGACAATCAACCTGGCCGCCGCACTCGCGCGCTACGGGCGTCGCGTGCTCGCCGTCGACTTCGATCCGCAGGGCGCGCTGTCCGCGGGGCTCGGCGTTCCCGCGCACGACGTGCCGACGATCTACGACCTCATGCTCGGCAAGATCAAGGATCCGCGCGAGACCGTGCAGCAGACCGGCACCCCTGGCCTTGACGTGATCCCCGCGAACATCGACCTCTCTGCTGCCGAGGTGCACCTCGTCAGTGAGGTCGCACGCGAGCAGATCCTCGGCGGCGTGCTTCGTCGCATCGCTGATGACTACGACGTGATCCTCATCGACTGCCAGCCCTCGCTCGGGCTGCTCACCGTAAACGCGCTCACCGCGAGCCACGGCGTGCTCATCCCGCTCGCGTGCGAGTACTTCGCGCTGCGCGGCGTTGCGCTGCTCGTCGAGACGATCGACAAGGTCCGCGACCGGCTCAATCCGTCGCTCGAACTCGACGGTATTCTCGCGACCATGTACGACCCGCGCACGCTGCACGCGCGCGAGGTGCTCGAGCGTGTCGTCGACACCTTCGGGGACTCGGTATTCGACACCGTTATCGGCCGCACCGTGAAGCTCCCCGACGCGCAGATCGCCGCGCAGTCGGTGCTTGAGTACGCGCCGTCGAACCCGGCATCCGAGGCATACCTGAAGCTCGCCCGCGAGCTCGTGCAACGCGGCGTGGTTGCCTGACCCGGTAGCCATGGCTGCGCTCGAGACCGAGGCCGCTCCGACGGGCGGTGACCCGGGCTTTCGGGTGTCGACGGGCGGTTTCGACGGCCCGTTCGACCTGCTGCTCAGCCTCATCGGCAAGCACGAACTCGACATCACCGAGGTGTCGCTGTCACTTGTCACCGACGAGTTCATCTCGTACCTCGCGACCCTCGAAGGGAAGGGGCTACTCGCCCTCGACCAGGCCTCCGAGTTTCTCGTTGTCGCCGCAACCCTGCTCGACATGAAGATCGCGAGCCTGCTGCCGCAGGGCGAGGTCGTCGACCCCGAAGATCTCGCGCTCCTCGAGGCCCGAGACCTGCTGTTCGCAAGGCTGCTGCAGTACCGCGCGTTTAAGCAGGCGGCCGAGTGGTTTCGTGAGCGGCTCGTCGCCGAGGAGTCGCGGCACCCGCGCCAGGTGCCACTCGAACCCAAGTACCGCGAGCGCGGCCCCGAACTCGTGTGGACGCTCTCAGCTGAGGACTTCGCGGCCATCGCGCTGCTCGCGTTCACGCCTCGCGAGATCCCGACCGTGGGCCTCGACCACCTGCACGCGCCGCTCGTGTCGATTCGCGAGCAGGCCGCGATCATCGTGTCGATGCTGAGGAACGGGCCCGCACGGAGCTTCCGGGAACTCATCGCGGGAGTCACCGAGAAGGGCGTCATTGTCGCGCGGTTTCTCGCGATCCTCGAGCTCTATCGGCGCGACGCCGTGCTCTTCGAGCAGGCGGAGCCCCTCGGCGAACTCAGCGTGCAGTGGTCGGGCGAAAACTGGAACGACGAAGAACTCTCCACGCTAGGAAGTGACTATGACTGAGCAGGTGCTGACTGAGCAGGTGCTGAACGAGGAGGCTCCCCACACGGAGCTCGACCGGGCGCGATCCGCGCATTCCCTCGCGCAGCAGCTCGAGGCGCTGCTCATCGTGGCCGACGAGCCGCTCTCTGCCATGACGCTCGCGACCGCCTGTGACCGCCCGGTGCGTGAGGTGCGCAAGACGCTGCATGAGCTTGTCGCCGACTACGACGGCACCGCGGCGGGCGGGGCTCCCCGCGGCTTCGAGCTGCGCGAGGTCGCCGGCGGCTACCGGTTTTACGTGCGCGAAAGCCTCGACCCCGTCGTCGCCGACTTCGTGCAGCAGCAGACCCCGGCGAAGCTCTCGCAGGCCGCCCTCGAGACACTCGCCGTCATCGCGTACCGGCAGCCGGTATCGCGCGGCGCGATCGCGTCGATCCGCGCCGTGAACGTCGACTCAGTCGTTCGCACGCTGCTTGCGCGCGGCCTCGTCTCAGAGGTTGGGCATGACGGTGAAACGGGAGCGATCCTCTACGGCACGAGCGACCAATTGCTCGGCCATCTCGGCATCGGGGACATCAGTGAACTTCCGTCGGTAGCTCCGCTGCTCGACGATGGATCGGAAGGATTTGACAATGAATCGCTCTAACGACGGCGACGACCGCGACGACCGCGACAACAACGGCAGCATCGGCGGGGAGTTCACCGTTGACGGACAGGCCATCGAGATTGACATGGCCGAGTGGGGGTGGGACCGCCCCGTGACCTCCGACTCCGCGCCCACCGAGCGGCCCGGAGAAGAAGGCACGATCAGGCTGCAGAAGGCGCTCGCGAACGCCGGCGTCGCCTCGCGCCGCGCCTGCGAGACGCTCATCACGAGCGGCCGCGTGCAGGTGAACGGCGAGCAGCAGCGCGAGCTCGGCTCCCGCGTGCACCCTGACACTGACGAGGTGCGCGTCGACGGTGTCGTTGTGCAGCTCGACTCGACGAAGCGCTACTTCGTGCTGAACAAGCCTGTCGGCGTCGTCTCGACGATGCAGGACGAGCAGGGCAGGCCCGACCTGCGCGAGTTCACCGATCAGGTGGAGGATCGGCTCTACAACGTCGGCCGACTCGACACCGACACGAGCGGACTGCTCATCCTCACGAACGACGGCGAGCTCGCCCACAAGCTCGCCCACCCGAGCTTCGGCGTCGAAAAGACGTACATCGCGAAGGTGCGTGGGGAGGTAACCGCGGCGGTGATCCAACGCATGCTCGACGGCGTCGAACTCAAGGACGGGCCGATGCACGCCGACCGCGCGAAACTGCTGCCGAACGGCTCAAGCAAGACGCACTCGCTCGTCGAACTCACCATCCACTCGGGAAAGAACCGCATCGTGCGCCGCTTCATGGCCGAGCTCGGGCATCCCGTTGAGGAGCTCGTGCGCCGCCAGTTCGGGCCTCTGAACCTCGGCACGCTGCGGGTTGGCGAACTGCGTGAGCTCTCGGCCGCCGAGCGCGGCGCGCTGCTCTCAGCCGGCGACGGCGACTCGACCAAGGGCGGCCGCTGGGGCGACAAGAAGACCGCCGTCACCGCCGGCCGGCCGGGCGACGGGAAGGGCGCGCGCGGCATGCGCGGAATCGCGTCGCGCGGCAACCCCAACGCCGGCCGGGCAAACCCCGAGCCGCGCGGCGACTTCGATGCACCGCGCGGGCGCGGCAAGGGCGGGGACTCACGCAGGAACTCCGGCGGCTTTGGCGGAGGATCCAAATCCTCGCGCGGGCGTTAGCGGCGGGCGCGTAGCCGCAGGCCGCCGCCTCACCCAACTACTGGTCAGTAAGCGCCAACATTCCGCAGTCTGTCAGCCCCGCAATGGCGCAAATTGACCAGGAGTGCACGGTCACTGAGGCGTGCGCCCTGCCTGAGGCCTGGGTTGCAGAGCTGCCGGGAACCGGAGTCATCGGGGCGCTCGTGCTCGGTGAAGCCATGGAGTATGTAGCTCCTGCCCTGGGGTCGGAGCTCTACGTCAGGATGCTGATTGCGAGCCGCCGTGTGGAGGCGAGCGGTGTCGGCCGGAGCCTCATGGAATTCGCCGAAGAGCGCGCGAGAAGCGCGGGCGTGCCCAGCCTGCGGGTCGACCGCGACGCGGGCGGCTCAGGAGATCTGGTGAAGTTCTATGAGTCTTGTGGCTATACCCGGCTCGGAGGCTTCGCGGTCGCGGGCTGGCCGGGAGAGGTGCTTGGCCGCGCAGTGAGCTGATGTGTCTCCGCACGCCCGCCGTTAGGGTGCACGCGGGGCACCCGGTCGCCGGGCCGCAGTGCGCTGTTCGCCGGGCGCCGGTCGCCGGGCCCGTTCGCCGCGCGCCTCGCGCTTGGCACGCTCACCAGAGCGCGAGAGCTAGCGGCCTACCGCGCCGACTCGGGAAGCCCCACGATCTTGTCAAACGCCCACGAGTACACGTAGGTGAATACGAGGAAGAACACGAGCAGGCTCGCCTCGATCATCAGCGCTTCAAGCAGGCTCACGCCGAGCATGAACGCGACAAGCGGCACCGTGAAGATGAGCACTCCGCCCTCGTAGCCGAACGCGTGGCCGAGGCGCACTAGGACGCCGCGGCCGGTCCATCCGAAGCGGCGTTCTGCGCGCTCGAATATGGTGTTCCAGGCGTAATTCCACACGGTTGCCGTGGTCGACAGGAGCACAGCCGTGAGCGTCGCCTGGCCACCTGAGTGGCCAAGCGCGCCGTTGAGTACGAGCACGGTGAACAGCACGCTGAGGAGCTCATAGCCGCCGACGTAGATCACGCGGCGAAGGATCGGGTGCATCGCGGCGCGTTGCGCGGGAGCGTTGACGGCGAGCATGCTGCCGGTGGTCGGGATGGTGAGAGAAGCGGTAGCGGGCGCTATCGACGGATCGTGGTGGCCTTGGCCGGTCACGGGTATCACTCCAGAAGCGAAAGTTTCGTTGCGGAGGGGTCTTGGCGCGACCGCACCTCCGGATTGCGGATTGCAACGTGATTTGAGCATATCTCAACTGATTCCGTTGCCGCAAGTCGGATGCCTGCCGGAAAGGTCGGTTTTGGTCACCGTCTGCCGCCAGTCGTCCGTCGCCAGCTGTCAGCAGTCCCCGGCGGCCAGTCCCAGCCCCCAACCCAAGCCTAAGCCGGCAATCGCTAGGCGCGCGCGTCCCGCCGCGCCGACCTCAACGCGACGACCGCGAGTGCCGCGCACCCCAGTGAGATCGCGCACGTGAACACGAGGACAGCGGGGGTCATCCCGAACGCCGTCGCCGCGACACCGAGCCCGAGCACGGGGATCGTGCTGCCGAGGTACGTGACCGCGTAGATCGCGTTGACCGTGGCAGCGTGCCGTGAAGCAGGCACTGCGGCGACCGCAGCGCCGAACGTCGTCTGGAACGCGACGCCCTGCCCGGCACCCGCGAGGAGGCACGCGAGGACGGTGAGGGCAGGGCTTGCGAGCGCTGTTGCCGCACCGAGCAGGAGGGCGCCGGTCGCGAAGGCGACGAGCCCGAACATGGCAGCCCAGCGGCCCCGCACCGGGAACAGCTGCACCGCCGCAGAAGCAAGCAGCGCAAGCGACGCAAGCAACCCGAGCATGGGTCGCGACGACGCCCCAAAGAGCTCAGCGAAATGGCCGGGGGCGAGCGAGAGTGCGAATCCGAAGAAGGCGAAGCTCATGAAGCCGACGAGCGCAGCCATGCGGATTGCGGGCAGAGAAGCTGCGACGGCAGCGGGCGTTGAGAGCTGCTGCGTTGCGGTGCTCGGGGTGGCGGCCTTCGCCGCGGCAAGGGGCCGGGACTCAGGGTGCGGCACGATGATGAGCACCACCGGGATAAGCGCGAGCAGCAGGATCGACCACACTACGAACGGAAGCTGTGTGGGCTCGCCAAACAGCGACAGCACGCCGCCGAGGATCGGCCCGACCGCTACGCCTCCAGAGGTCGCGAGCAGCGTCAGCCTGCCGCTGAGGGTAGGCCGGCCAGGAAGGAGCACGCGCAGTGCGCTCGAACCGGTTCCGGTAGCTGCCGCAATTGCGAGGCCCTGGACTGCGCGGGCCAGGCAGAACCAGGCGAGTGAGGGTGCGAGCGCCAGCCCGAGCGTGGCAGCGGATGTCGCCGCGAGCGCCCAGATGAAGACGGTGCGGCGGTTAGCGCGGTCGCCGAGCGGGCGGAACAGCACGAGGCCAACAAGCAGGCTGAGCACATAGCTTGCGAATGCGACGGTGATCCCGAAGGCATCGACCTGGAGCCGCCCGCCGATGAGCGGATACAGTGCCGTGGGGAGGTTCACCGCGGTGAGAAGCCCGAAGAGACTGACGATGGTGAGGGTCGCGCGGAGCTTGGGGCGCCGGAGGGAAACTGGCGCGCTGCCTGGCTGCGCGAGGGCATGGGTGGAGCTCAACAGAGTGCTTTCGTACTGGCAACCGGGGTAGTGGTTGCGTGCCGTGCTGCGGGAGCCGGGTGAGGCGTGCAGCGATGCGGGGCGCGGTTGGTTGACCGTACCCCGCAGAGCATTCAACCCTACGGCGGGATCAAGCGCAACCCGACCGCCTGAAACCCAAAGAGCCGGTCCAGCATCAGCTGGACCGGCTCAGGGGTGCTCAACGGCTCAGGGCTGTTGACGCTGGGCGGCTGCGATTATGCGCGTCCGCGGCGCCGCAGGGCGATCAAGCCAGCCCCGGCAAGGGTAGAGACGCCCGCCACGAGAATCCACGGCAGCAGACCGATCCCGCCCGTGTGCGCGATATCTGGTGGCGTGACCTCGCCGTCCGGGTCAGGCGTGACTTCCGGCACTGGCGGGGTGGGCGGCGGCGTGACAGTGGCATCCACTGCGGGGAGGATCGCCGCAGCGCTCTCGCGCGTAATCGTGAGGCCCTCGCTCGGGTCGCTGAGTGTGACCGTGAAAGAACGCGCAGCGAGCTCGCCCGAACGCTTCGTCGTGGGCACCGAGAACGTCTTTGCTCCGCTCTCGCCTGCGGCCCAGTGAACCGTTGCCTCGGATGCCGTGTAGTCGGTTCCGGCGATCGCGGTGCCGTCAGAGGTGCTGATCCGCACGGATGCCTCGGGGAGTTCGCGATCCGTGTCCGTGACGCTTCGCTCGATAGCGAAGACCGCGGTCTCGCCGTTCGCGACCGTGACATCGGCCACCACGCCAACCGATGACTCGGCGGGCAGCAGCGCCTCTTGGACCTCGACCGCGCCGATGTCGGCGTTGCCATTCGCGGGGCGTGGCAGGCCGCGCTGATCGGTGCTCAGCGGGCCAGCCTCGGTCACCGCGTCAACGAGGGGCGACGAGTCGGTGGGGAGCATGGTCGCCGTCGGCCCACCATTGTCAGCGAGGGGGCCGAGTTCGAGCGCCGCGAGGGGCAGCACCTGCGAGCTGCCCGACTCAAGGTCGGCGCTCGCGCTCGGGCTGGTGAAGACTGAGTCTGTGACGGTGATGACGTGCGGCGCGAGATCTTCTTCTGTGCGCGGCGTCAGCGGGTCGCTGCCGCCAGAGTCGATCGCCGAACGCGCGATGGCGAGGCGGTCTTCCGGCCCCTTACCGATGAGGTCAATCGTCGAGGCCACGGCAGTGACCTGGTCAAGCTCGATGCCCGCCGACCCGTAGGCCTCGGTGATGAACGCGCTCGACTTGTTGTCTGCCGCAGCCGCCGAACCGTCGAAGGTGCTGTTCTCAACCCTGAGCACCAAGGGCGTAGTGTCTGGGGCGTCATCGGCAGCGTCATCGGCTGCGCGCAGCATGGGTGGGGACGACAACAGGATCCCAGCGGCGCGAGCGTCGTAGCTCTCCTTGAACTCGCCGCCGATGTTGCCTGAGAACGTTGAGCCGCTCACGAGCACGCGGGGCTCTGCTGACATCGACTCTTCTCCCCACTCCGGCTGGTAGTCGATGGCACCAACTGCAACGCCCACGTTGTTCTCGAAGGTGCTGTCGACGATGCTAACTGGGATGACGCCCTCGCCGGCCGTTGCGAAGTCGCCCCCGAGGCTGAGCGCGCCTGTTTGTGGGCCCCAGTCCTCTTCGACGAGCTCACCGTTGTCGGCAAAGCGCACGCGCTCGATCCGGGCACCCGGGCCGGTGCCCGGGGTGAAACCGTGGAGCTCGAAAGCGGTCGCAAAGTTGTGTTCGAAAACAGAGTCGGTGACGGTAAAAGCCGCGTCCTTGAAAGACCACGCACCTAGGCCAACGCCGTTGCTGCTGAGCGTGCTCCCCGTCATCGTGAAGTCGTTGTCGGTGACCCCCTCAATGGCAACTCCCCGGTCATTGAAGCCAGTGATTGTGGTGTTTGTCACGCTGCTCGCGCCAACGTGGCTATCCGCGTAGCCAATAAGCACGCCGGTTGCGTCGGACTGGCCGTCTCCGGTGAGCGTCACGCCATCGAGCTGGAGCGCGGCCCCCTCGAAGCCGAGGAGAAAGTACTCCTCCGGCGACGCCGGGGCGAACTTGAGCTCGGTGTTGTCTTGTCCGTTGCCCTGCACCGTGAGTGCGACGCCCGATTGGAGGGCCTCGGTCACTGTCACGGTTGTCACCGACGCCGCGAATGTGATCGTGGTCGCAGTCTCGGGCGTCGCGTTTGCGGTGTCGAATGCCTCGCGCAGCGTGCCCGGGCCCGCGTTCTCACCCGAGGTGACCTCGATGGTGGTGGCGGCAGCCGGCGCGGGTGCAGCGATCGCGGGCGTGGCAGCACAGAGGGAGCCTCCCAAGAGCAGCACTGTTGAAAGCGCGCCTATGCGCGCGCGAAAAGAAGTCGTCATTCGGTCTGCTCCCAGCAAAAGTCCCCGTTGAAATTCACCCTTAGCTTACGTGCTTCATTGACAGATGGCAGCCCCGATCTTCGGCCGTGAGCCGAGCGCCCGAAAAGCCGCTAAAATCAAGGGAGTTTCATCTCCTGGCGCTGGCGTAGCGCCCGCAGCGCCACGAACGGAGAACCTACCCGCGATGAATGAGCTTGAACCCCGCGTCCGCGGTACTGTCCACATCGTCGGCGCGGGCCTCCTCGGCGCGAGCGTCGGACTCGGTCTGCGCGAGCGCGGCACCGACGTCACGCTCGAGGACATCTCGCCGACGGCGGTGGCGCTCGCCGCAGATTACGGGGCGGGGCGGATCAGGGCGCAGGGCGATCCAGAACCCGCCGTCGTCGTGGTCGCCACCCCACCCGACGTTGCCGCCGATGCCGTCGAGCGCGCGCTCACTGAGTTTCCCGGCGCGGTCGTCACCGACGTCACCAGCGTGAAGCTTGCGCCGTACCTCGAACTCGTGCGCCGCGGCGTTCCCCTGAAGAACTACGTTGGCTCGCACCCGATGGCGGGCCGCGAGCGCGGCGGCGCAATCATGGCGCGAGCTGACCTCTTTACCGCGCGCCCCTGGGTGATCTGCCGCGACCGTGACACCCCCGCCCAGGCACTCGCACTCGTCGAGGCCATCGCGCTCGATCTCGGCGGGGTGCTCGTCGAGATGACGCCTGAAGAACACGACCGCTCGGTTGGCCTCGTCTCGCACCTACCGCAGGTCGTGTCGAGCCTGCTCGCCGCACGGCTCGTGCCAGCGGCCGAGCAGGCGATCGCGCTCGCCGGCGGTGGGCTCCGCGACACGACCCGGATCGCGTCGAGTGACCCGGAGCTCTGGGTGCAGATCCTTGGCGCAAACCGTGAGCCCGTGCTTGAACTCCTCGAGGCATTCGCGGACGATATTGCGACCTTCACGGACGCGCTGCGTGAGGTCGATGCCCCCGGCGCGAAGCGTCGCGTTGCAGACCTGCTCGCGGCCGGGAACCGCGGTGTCGGAAGGATCCCGGGGAAGCACGGATCGTCCGAGCGGTTCATCCCGATAACCGTGCTCATCGACGATACGCCGGGTGAACTTGGGCGGCTGCTCACCGAACTCGGAGAACTCGGTATTAACATGGAAGACCTGCGCCTTGAGCACTCGCCGGGCGCACAGATTGGCTTTGCGGAAATCGCCGTGCTGCCCGAGGCCGCCGAACGCGCGGTCGCTGACCTCACCGAGCGCGGATGGAGAACACTGTAAATGGGTATGCACCCCGTAGCAACCGAGCCCATCCTCGTCGCGATCGATGGCCCCGCGGGCAGCGGCAAGTCGAGCGTCTCGCGGGCCGCGGCTGAACAGCTTGGCTTTGGGATCCTCGACACCGGTGCCGCGTATCGGGCGCTCGCTTGGGCCTGCCACGAAGACGCGGTCGATCTTGACTCCGAAGACTCCGTCATCGCGATGCTCGACGGCTGGGTCTACTCCATTACGCTTCGCGGCGAACAGCGCGTGCAGGTCACGCTGCCTGGCGGAAGCGAGGCGCTCGACGTTTCTGCAGTGATCCGCACCCCCGAAATCTCGAGCCAGGTGAGCCGCGTCTCGAAGCACGCCGAGGTGCGCGTGCGCCTGAACAACATGTTCCGCGAGATCGTGGCAAGCTCCGGCCTGCCCGGCGTGGTCATCGAGGGGCGCGACATTACGACCGTCGTCGCGCCTGATGCACCCGTGCGGATCCTCATGACCGCGTCGCCCGAGGTGCGGGCGACCCGCCGCGCGGGCGAACTCGTCGGCGCGAGCCACGAGCAGGTGCTCGCCGACATCCTGGCGCGCGACGCCAAGGACTCCGCGGTCGTAGATTTTTTCACTCCGGCCCCCGGCGTGACGCTCATTGACACGAGCGACCTGAACTTTGGGCAGTCGATCCAAGCCGTGATCGACACCGTTGACGAGGCCCGCGGGGCCCGCCCATCGAACGACAAGGAACGACGATGAACGAAGAACACGAATTTGATCTCTCGCAGGTCGACCCGAGCGAGATCATCTCGGGCGAGGTTGCTGAGGGCGAGATCCACGCTGACGCTGAGCTCGACGACGCCGGTTTCACCGGAGAGGTGACCGACGAGGAGCGCCTGCGCGCGATGCGCTCGACCCTCGATGCGTTCGAGCTCGAGGAAGACGACCAGGACATCCTCACCGCCGACGGCGAGTTCATCGGCTTCGCCGAGCCGAGCCTCGAGGCGTTCCCGGTGGTCGCAATCGTCGGCCGCCCGAACGTCGGCAAGTCGGCGCTCGTGAACCGTATCCTCGGCCGCCGCGAAGCCGTCGTCGAGGATATCCCCGGCGTCACCCGTGACCGCGTCACCTACCCGGCGCTCTGGAACGACCGGCGCTTCTCGCTCGTCGACACCGGCGGCTGGGAGCCCGACGCGAAGGGCATCGACGCATCCGTCGCCCTGCAGGCCGAGGTCGCGATCGAACTGTGCGACGTCGTACTGTTCGTCGTCGACTCGCGCGTTGGCGCGACCGCGACCGACGAGCGCGTCGTGCAGATGCTGCGCCGCTCGAAGAAGCCCGTCTTCCTCGTCGCGAACAAGGTTGACGATTCCGTCCTCGATCCCGAGATCGCCGCCCTGTGGTCGCTCGGGCTCGGCGAGCCGCGTGCGGTCTCCGCGCTGCACGGCCGCGGCGTCGCCGACCTGCTCGACGACGTCATGAAGGTGCTGCCCGAGGTATCGGCTGTCGCCCAGCCGAAGCTCGCCGGTCCCCGCCGCGTCGCGCTGCTCGGACGCCCGAACGTCGGAAAGTCGAGCCTGCTGAACAAGGCCGCCGGCGAAGAGCGCGTCGTCGTGAACGAGCTCGCGGGCACCACCCGCGACCCCGTCGACGAGCAGGTTGAGATCGCGGGCCGCGTCTGGACCTTCGTCGACACCGCCGGTATCCGCCGCCGCGTGCACCTGCAGAAGGGCGCCGACTTCTACGCGACGCTCCGCACCTCTGCGGCGCTCGAAAAGGCCGAGGTCGCCGTCGTGCTCATCGATGTCACGCAGGAGATTAGCGACCAGGATCTGCGCATCATCGACCTCGTGCTCGAGTCGGGCCGCGCGCTCGTGCTCGCGTTCAACAAGTGGGACATGCTTGACGACGAGCGTCGCAAGTACCTCGAGCGTGAGATTGAGCAGGATCTCGCGCACGTCGACTGGGCACCGCGCGTGAACATCTCGGCGCGCACGGGCCGCCACCTCGAGAAGCTCGTGCCGGCGCTCGAGGAGGCGCTGGAGTCGTGGGACACCCGCGTGCCGACCGCGAAGTTCAACGCGTTCCTCGCGGAACTCGTGCAGGAGCACCCGCACCCGCTGCGCGGTGGCAAGCAGCCGCGCGTGCTGTTCGGCACGCAGGTGCAGAACCGCCCGCCGACGTTTGTGCTGTTCACCTCGGGCTTCCTCGATCCCGGCTACCGCCGCTTCATCCAGCGCCGCCTGCGCGAGACCTACGGCTTCGAGGGCACCCCGATCCAGATCAACGTGCGCGTCCGCGAGAAGCGCGAGCGCCGCTAAGTAGCAATCGGAGCGCGGGCCTGCCTTGGCGGCCCGCGCTCTGGCGTTCCTGGGCGGCTTGGCTTCTGGCTGGCTCGGCTCCTGGCGGCATGTGGCGGCCCCGGCGATCCTTACTGACCCTTTTAATCGAGTCTGACGCGTATCTACCCGGATTTGGGGTCGGTTTAGATTAATTGGGTCGGTTTCGTCGTGTCCCGAGGGAGGGCGGGCGGACCCGGCCTTGGCACAGCAAAGCTGGCATAGGGTTGAGCGGTGAACGCAAAGCCAATGCCTGAGCACAGACTCACATCGCTTGAGCGCGCAATCGACCGGGCAATGAACCGGCTACTCGATGGCGCACCGGCCCACGGCTTCCGCGCGGTGGCCGTTGAGTGCGCGGTGTTCGTTTTGAAACAGGCCTGGGCCTGCATCTTCGGGTTCCTGCTGCTCGTCGTGCTCGTCGCGGCGAGACTCTGGTATCCCGAGGACGCGCTGCTCGCGCGCAACGACGCACTGACGATTGCTGCGGTGGTCATCCAGATCCTGCTGCTCGTATTCAAGCTCGAGACGGGCCGGGAGCTGTGGGTGATCCTGCTGTTTCACGTCACGGGCACGGTGATGGAGCTCTTCAAAACCGATGTCGGCTCGTGGGCGTATGAGGGGGAGGGGATCCTGCGGATCGGTGCGGTGCCGCTGTTTAGCGGATTCATGTATGCGGCCGTCGGCTCATACATGGTGCGCGTGTACCGGCTACACGACCTGCGGTTCTCGCGCTATCCAGCACGATGGTTGACGACGGTGATCGCCGTGCTCATCTATGTGAACTTCTTCTCGCACCACTTCATCGTCGACCTTCGGTGGGCGCTGCTCGCGGTCGTGATCGTCGTGTGGTTCCGCACCCAGATGCACTTCCGGGTGTATCGAGTGACGCTGCGCGCGCCGCTGCTCGCGGTTTTTGCGGGCGTTGCGGCGTTCATCTGGATCGCCGAGAACATCGCCACCTGGGCGGGCGCGTGGCTCTATCCGCACCAGGCCGACGGGTGGGAACTCGTCTCGCCGCAGAAGTTCATTGCGTGGTTCCTGCTCATGATCATCTCGGTGGTGATGGTGACCTGGGTGTATCCGCCGCGGGAGCCCGCGGGCTCCGTCAGGGACTAGACCTCTCGCGCGAAGGGTTGACAGGAAACAAGAATTCGCGATATTTAACACTTGACAGGAATAACAACCAGCGGTGTAGTCTTTCCGCATGATTGTAGACGGAGCACGCCAGGCCGAGAGTGCCAGCGTTGGTGTGCGCGTCGGGAGAGTGGCCGGTGCGTGGTTCCCGGTGTTCGTGTTGGCCGCCGGGGCGATCGCAGCGTTCTTTCCAGCCCCATTCTTGGTGCTTGGCTCGTATGTGACCCCGCTGCTCATGGTCATCATGCTCGGCATGGGAATGACCCTGAAGGGCTCCGACTTTGCGCTGGTTGCCAAGCGCCCGGTGCCGCTCGCCGTCGGGGTGCTCGCGCAGTTCATCATTATGCCGCTCTCCGGCTTTCTGCTTGTCACCCTGGTCGCCCTAGAGCCCGCGGTCGCAGTCGGAGTGATCCTTTTGTCTGCCGCACCCGGCGGGACGGCCTCGAATGTCATGGTCTACCTCGCACGCGGAGACGTCGCGCTATCGGTGGCGATGACGTCAGTATCGACGTTCCTCGCGCCCGTACTCACGCCGCTGCTCGTGCTGTGGCTCGCAGGTTCGTATCTCCCCGTTGACACGGTGGGTATTTTTCTCTCCATCGTGCAGATCGTGATCGTGCCGATCATCGCGGGGTTGTTGCTCCGGCGATTTCTCCCCAGGCTCGTCGAACGAATCGTGGACTGGATGCCGCTCGTCTCGGTCCTCGTGATCACCACGGTGATCCTGGCAGTCGTCTCGGGCAGCGCGGCAACAATCTTCACGACGGGATTGATCGTCGCCGGAATCGTCATCGTTCAGAACGGAGTCGGGCTGCTGCTGGGATACCTCGCTGCACGAGTCGTCGGACTCGATGAACGTGCCCGTCGCGCCGTGAGCTTTGAGGTAGGGATGCAGAATTCAGCACTCGCCGCCGGGCTCGCCAGAACTCACTTCTCGCCGGAGGCTGCGCTGCCCGCTGCGTTGGCGGCGGTCTGGCACAACCTCTCGGGGGCAATCCTCGCGGGCATCTGGAACCGGCGGCCGCCGCGCGTTCGCGACGAGTAAGGCTGTCTCGGTGGCGATCCGGCTACACCTCTCGCCCAGCGGCGCAAGGGCCCAGCGGCGCAAGGGCCCAGCGGCGCAATGGCTCATTGGCCCAGGCGACCGGCGGCGCAGGGGAGGAGCGGGCCAAGGGAACAGCGCGCCAAGGGAACAGCGGGCCAGGGGAACGGCGGCCCAGGGAGCAGCCGCCCGAGGGAGCAACGCAGCTGCTCAGCTGAGCAGACGCGTGCTCCCGGGTTAGATGGAGAAGCTTGGTCGCGGGCTAGGGGACAATGCCGGCGAAGGCCCCCGCAAGCAGTCCGAAGGACGCGAGCGCGATAAGCAGTAGGACACCGAGCACCGCGATCGCCAGAATGACGCCGTTGAGCCAGACGCCCCACAGCGCGAGAGTGCGCTCGGGAGTGTTCCGGCGCAGCGCGAGCACGCCGAGCACGAGGCCAACGATCGGAGCGACGAACGTCCAACCGCTCACGATCGAGGCGATGCCGATGACGAAGCTCGCGATCGTGTAGCCGTGGGCGTTCTTGCCGGGAGCCGGCTGCGACAACTGGTACTGCTGACCGGGAACCGCGTACTGGGCGTCAGAGTACTGCGCCTCAGCGCTGTGCGAGGCAAGGTTCTGCGTCTCAGCGGTGTGCTGGGCAGGGTACTGTGAGGCCTCGGGCGGCGTGACGTACGCGCTGTGAGGTGCGGGTGCTGCCGCGGCGGAGGGTGCTGCCGTGGCCGGATCGATCTGCGCGACTCCGCCGGTGAGCTGCTGGGTGTGTGCATCGGTGGTCATGGTGATGATCCTTTCTGCTTTCGTTGCTTGTGATATCTCTAGGCTACGAGCCTCACGGCGCAGCGGCGTCCTGCCCCGGTACCGGGGGGATGGTACCGCGGTACCTATCGGCGGCTAGTGACCACCCTCTGAAACGTCCGTGCCCCTTGGCGTCAGGAAGAATACGAGCGCACCAATCGCGAGCATGCTCAGGCCGCCGATAATGCCGGTCGTCTGCATCGAGTCGGTGAACGCGTTGCTGGCGGTCGACAGCAGCTCGGGGAGCCGCAGCTCTTCGGCGATTGCCGCCGCCGCGCCGAGCGAGTCGTTTGCCTGCTTTGCGCCCTCGGCGCCGAGTCCCTCGACGACCGGGTTGCCCGTGAGGCCCGAGCGGTAGAGGATCGCGGCGATGGACCCGAGGATCGCGACGCCGAGCACCGCCCCGAGCTCGTACGAGGTCTCCTCGATAGCACCCGCACTGCCCGCCTTGTCCTCGGGGGTGCCGTACATGATCATTGCAGAGCCGATCGCGAGCGAGCCGGTGCCGAAGCCCACGAGGATGAGCGCGATGAGCACGGTCGTGTATGAGAGCGTGCCGGGCTGCAGGCCGATGGCGAGCATACCGATGCCCGCGAGCCCGATGCCGCCGCCGAGCACCGCCCGTGCGCCGATAAGTCGAGCGATGGGAGGGGCGGCGAGGGAAGCGACGGCCCCGGCGATCGCGACGGGGATCAGCCGCACACCCGCCTCGATCGGGGTCGCGCCGTCGATGATCTGCATCCACTGCGCGAGGAGCAACAGCGCCGCGCCCATCGCGAACGAGGAGCCGAGTGCGGCGATGATGCCCGCCGAGAACGGCCGGTTCTTGAAGAGCGCGAGCTCGAGCAGTGGCGAATCGCTGCGGAGGCAGCGGAGCACGAACCAGGACAGCAGTGCGAGGCCGAGGGCGAACGCGGTGAGCGCGCTCGGTACGAGCAGGCTCGACTCGGCGGCGAAAGTCTTGACCGCCCAGATCACGAGCGTCATGCCAGCGAACGAAAGGATCGCTGCGACGAAGTCCCAGCGGCCGGGGTTCTTCACCTTGGATTCGGGGAGTACGAGTACGCCCGCGATGACTCCCGCGAGCATGAGCGGGACATTCACGAGGAACGCTGCGTGCCACGAGAAGTGCTCAAGAAGGACGCCTCCGATGAGCGGACCGACCGCGGCACCGAGGCCCGAGACCGCCGCCCAGATGCTCAGCGCGGTGGCGCGCTCGCGCGGATCGATGAAGGTCACGCGAATGAGCGAGAGCGTCGTCGGCATGATCATGGCCCCGCCGATGCCGAGCAGGGCGCGGATGGTGATGACGGCCTCCGCGCTGTTCGCGATGAGCACGAGCAACGAGGCGAGCCCGAAGAGCGTATAGCCGAGCATGAGCATGCGCTTGCGGCCCCAGCGGTCGGCGAGCGCCGCGAAGGAGACAAGTAGGCCCGCGAGGACGAGGGAGTAGACGTCGATGATCCAGAGCTGCTGCGCACTCGTCGGGTGCAGTTCTGCCGCCATCTGCGGGAGCGCGATGTTCAGGATGGTCATGTCCATCGTGATCACCAACAGGCTTGCCGTGAGCACGGCGAGTGCTCCCCAGCGCCGGGCGCGACTGATCGGTGCGGGCAGCTCGGTGGGATGCTGCGGGGCCTGTGGCGTGCTCTCAGCGCGCGTGTTCTCAGTCATTCGCTGTGTGTTTCTGCGGTTTCCGCGGTCGGGGTGGTTGTGGTGAGTGGGGCTGGGGCTGGGCCGGCGAGCGCGAGGATCGCGTTCGTGATTGCCTCTCGGCTGAGCGGGTGTTCGTGCAGGCCCGCGTGGATCGTCGCGCCGTCGAGAAAGACAACGACAGCCTCGGCGCGTTCTCGCCCGATGTGCTGGGTGAGCATATCGGCGAGCTTGTCGTTCCAGCGCAGCGCGAGCTCGCGCAGTCGCGGATCAGTTGTGGCGCTCCACATGAGCGCGATATCCGCGTGCACGGTGCGGGAATCTTCGATGTAGCGAAGAAACTCCGTGACCGCGGGCTCGGGGTGCGTCTGGATGTGTTCGAGGTATGGCGCGACGCTCGCGAGCGACTCGTCGATCTCCTGGGCGAGCTCGTGCAGGGCGGTTTCGCGTAGCTCGTCGATCGAGCTGAAGTACTGGGTGGTCGAGCCGAGAGAAACCCCGGCGAGCGCGGCGACGGCGCGGTGGGTGAGCGCGGCGGGACCAAGGGTCACGATGATCTCGGTCGCGGCACGGAGGATCGCCCTGCGGCGCCCCGCAGGGTCGCGTTTGCCTGGCGCGAGTGGCTCGGTGTTCATGGATCCTCAGTTCCTGTACTTATGTACATGTACATTTGTACATCATTGCCCCGTAGCGACGCAACTCCCCGGCGCGGTAGCGTGGAGGTGGCGGCAGAGCTGCTGCCCGCAACAGCCCGCGGGCCCCCGTGGGCACCTATCGGGGTTGAGAACGAGGAATGAGGCCCAGTCAGATGGACACCATCAGCACGGCAGATCTCTACGACGAGCGCGGCGACGAGCTCCAGTCAGTGTCGCTCCAGTTTCAAGACTGCGGGGGCGACACCAGCTTCAGCGGCCCGGTGCGCACCGTGAAGTGTTTCCAAGACAACGCCCGGCTCAAGGCCGTGCTGTCGACCCCGGGCGACGGGGCGGTGCTCGTCATCGACGGCGAAGGATCGCTCGAAACCGCGCTCGTCGGCGACATCATCGCCGGCCTCGGCGCAGACAACGGGTGGGCCGGCATCATCGTGCACGGCGCGATCCGCGACCGCGTTGCGATCGGCACGCTGCCGCTCGGCGTGAAGGCGCTCGGATCCAACCCCGCGAAGTCGACGAAGACCGGCAGCGGCGAAACCGACGTGCCCGTCACCTTCGGCGGCGTCACCTTCACGCCCGGAGCGACGGTGTGGTGCGACGCAGACGGGATCCTGGTCGAGTAATGACCGCTGTTGTGACTGGCGGCAACGGCGCCGCCAGTGAGTTTGGTTCGCGCTCGAGCCTGCAGTCGCGGCTGCTGCCCTTCGCCCCGTATGTCATCGTCTCCGCGGTGCACGTGTGGCTGCGATTCGCCGATCACCCGGCGTCGGGACCCACCAAGCTTGCGCTGATGCCGCTGCTGGCCGTCGCCGTTTGGTGGGCGACCGCGCGTATTCGGCCATGGCCCGGGGCAGCCGTGGGCATGCTCACGCTCGGCATCGTGCTCTCGTGGCTCGGCGACGGCTCCTCGACCTTCTTCCCGATGTTTGAGAATGAAGTGCCGATGATGATCCTCTGCTTTGGCCTCGCGCACGTTGTGTACGTTCTGCTCATGTGGCGAGGGCGGGGGATCGCGCAGCGCGGTTTTCCCAAGTGGTCGCTCGCCTATATCGCCGCGTACATCGCGCTCATGGCGGTGCTCGTGCAGCACACGGGTTCCCTCACCGTTCCGGTGCTCTGCTACGGGGCGCTGCTTGTGGCAACGGCGGCATTCGCCTCGCGGTGCGGGCCGGTGGTGGCGCTCGGCGGACTGTTCTTCCTCGTCTCCGACGCGATTCTGTCGTTCCGCATCTTCGCCCCTGAGACGATGCCCGACTGGACGAGCGGCGCGGTGATGCTCACCTACACCCTCGGGCAGGGGCTCATTGCATATGGAATCGTGCAGGCGCTGCGGCTGCGGTCGGCGGCGCGCTAGCGCGGGCGAGAACTCGTCTGCGGGGCCGAGCGGATGCAGCTCCGCGCGACCGGGGCGGGCCTTGGATGTGCATCCTCACCCCCCGATTAATCTAGACCGACCCTTACTCAGGCCGAAAACGGGTCGGAATGGATTACACGGGGGGTCGGAGGGGTTGGGCGGGAGCTCGGTGCAAGAGCAGCGGCACTTCTCGTGCCCGGGAGGTCCTAGCGCTCGGACCGCTCGAGCAGGTCGAGCAGCTGCTTTGATCCGCGCGCCGTCTCGACACCCGCAGCCGCGCAGCGCACCCGCAGCTCGGCGTCGCTCGTGACGACCACGCCGAGGCCGCCCCGCTCGGAAACAGCCTGCGCCTCGGCGACGATCGCGTCGTCGCCCGAGGTGGTCGCGTCGATCACGCGGACATTGTCGGTGGTGGTGATGCCGCGGGCGGTGCTCTCGGTGATGAACACCCAGTCGGGAAAGACGAGGCCACCGTGCAGGTTCGCAGGCATGTCGAAGAACGCCGGGCGCACGCCCGCCGCGGAGACCGCGTGCGCCTCGATGCGGTCGCGGAGGCGCTCGGTGGATCCCTTGCGATCCTTCCACCATCCGTCTGGCACCGTGCCGACAACGTTCGCGGCGTCCACGATGATGGTCGGCGTGCGGCGCACGAGCGGCCGCAGCAGCTGCCAGGTGGCGGCAAACGCGGGGTGGAGATCCTTCTGCTCGACCGCGTCGACCGGCACCCACTCGAGCGCGTGGCTCTCGGGGTCGGTGATCTCGGGGGTGAACGGAGTCGTCACCTCGGCAACGACGGTCGTATACGCCCACCCGCCGCGCTCGAGCACGTGGGTGTACCGGGGGGCCACGGCGTTATCGGGAACGCCGGCCTCCTCCTGGGACTCGCGGATCGCTCCGGCGATCGCTTCCTCGCCCTGGTTGAGCGCGCCGCCGGGAATGCCCCAGGTGTTGCCGTGGTCGCTCCAGCTCACGCGGTGCTGCATGAGAATAGCGTCTAGCTCGCGGTCGTAGGCGAGCAGGCCGGCCGCGCCGAACTTGCCCCAGTAACGGTTACCGTCGGCGGCCGTCACCCATGCATCGCCGGGATCTCGAAGGTCGCTCATGGTCTCCAGACTATCGGGCCACACCCGAGGGGCGGTGCCGCGGGCGGACGAACCGCTCGCGACACCGCCCCTGGACGGGCCTGTGACTCGGTGCCTATTACACAGTGCCTATTACTCGGGGCCTATCCCACTGTGCCCGTTACTCGCTGACCTCCGAGAACCGCCTACGGCCCGCGAGCAGTGCCGCCGCGACGGCGAGGCCCACGAGTCCCAGCGCTCCGATGATGATCCACGGGTTGGTGAATATGTTGCGCGGGGCGAGCGGTGCGACCCGCTCTGACAGCTGCGTCGTGCCGGCCGAGAGCTCCTGCGATCCAGCGCTCAACGCGGTAGCGCCGGTCGAGGCGCGTTGCGCACCGGTGTCGAGGGTGGTGGATCCCGCCTGCAGCTCCGTGAGGCCACTGTCGAGTGTGCGTGCGCCGGTTGACAGCTGCTTCGAGCCGTCTTTCAGTGACTCCGCTCCCGTGACGAGCTCGCTGATGCCGGTGTCGAGGCGTGCGGAGCCGTCGCGGATCGTGTTGGATCCGACCGCGAGGGTGTCGATGCCGGTCGTGAGCCGGGCCGCGCCGCCGCCGAGCTGGTCGGTGCCTGCCGCGAGCCGGTGCGCGCCGTCATTCGCCTGCTGCGCGCCCGCCGCGAGCGCACCGGCCCCGGCGTTGAGCTGCGCGGCGCCCTGCTGGAGGTCGCTCGTGCCCTGCTGCAACCGTGCCGCTCCCGCGTTCGCGTCTTTCACGCCCTTCGCGAGGTCGCGGAAGTCGACGAGGAGTTCGCTCATGCCCGAGGCGACGACCGGGGCACCCCGTGTGAGGGGTACGGCCTGCGCCTTGAGCTGCGTGAAGCCTCCGGTGAGTTCTTCCAAGCCAGATCCGAGGTCGGCGATGCCACCCTCGACCCTGCCGAGTCCTGCGCTCAGAGCCTGAACGCCTCCGTCGAGGGGTGCGACAGCCTGCGCTTCGATGTCGGCGGTGCCCTTGGCGATGCCGTCTGCACCGGCGCCGAGTCGTTGAGCCGCATCGGCAAGCATGTCACCAAGCGGAGCGATTCCGGTCGCGGCTGGCCCCTGGTACGCGGCTACGGTGCCGGCCCCGGTGGCGATCGCCGCGCTCAGCTCCTGCAGCGCCGCAAGCTGATCGGCAGTGGGAGCCGCATCTGCGCTGAGCCCCGCAACGAGGGCATTGAGCGCTCCCGCATTGTCGACGACCCCGTTCAAGTGCTGGCCGGCTGCGGCGAGGGCGCCGTTTGCGGCCTTGATTCCATCCGCAGCCTGGCCAACGCCGGCGGCCGCCCCGCCGATGACCGTGGCCCCTTCAGAGATGCCAGTGAGCCCGCCTCGAATGCCTGCGATAGCCTTCGGGAGGCTATCGACGCCACCGCGAAGCTGTGTGCCACCCGCCGCGAGCTGGTCTGTGCCAGCCTTGGCCTTGATGGCGCCCGCTTCGAGCTGGTCGACGCCACCCATGAGCGACTTCACGCCGCCCGCGATCGCAGTTGCTCCGGCATCGAGCTGCTCAACCTTCGGGGTCTTCGGTTGGATGCGGGTATTGAGCTCGTTCGTCCCCGCCTGAAGCTGCCTGGCCCCGGCGTTGAGCTGGTTGGCTCCCGCGGTCGCAGACCCGGTGCCGGCGCTCAGCGTTGCCGAGCCGCTCGCGAGCGCGCTCGTGCCATCAGCGAGTGTGTAGGCTCCGCTGCCTGCGTCTGCGATACCCGCTTGGAGAGTGCCAGCGCCGTCGAGGAGTTCGATCGTGCCAGAGGCGGCCCGATCCGCTCCGTCGGCAAGTTCAGCGCTGCCTTCCTTCGCCGTCTCGGCTCCCGTGTGGAGGCGGGCCGCTCCGTCGGAGACGCTGTTGATGCCGGTGCGGAGCCGGGTTCCGCCGTCACTGAGCAGCGCGGAGCTGTCAACGAGTCTGGAGGTGCCGTCGGCGAGTTCGCCGAGGCCGTTGTCGAGTTCATCGGCACCGGCCGAAATCTGTGTGGCTCCCTCGTTGAGCTGGGCCGCTCCGCTGTTGATAGTGCCGCTTGCCGTGAGCGCTACCGCTGAGGTGCCAATCAGCGCGAGCCCCAGTGCTGAAGCCAAAATTGGCAGAAGCGGGTTTCGTCGCTTCGGGGGCTGAAATTGTTCGTCGGTTGTCATGCTCAGATGCTCCGTTTTCTACCCGTTGCAGATCGACAGTGACCTGCGGGTGACAGTTGGAGCGAGTCTATTGACGGGAAAAATCGGCACCAGGGGTGCTCAATAGATTGGTGCTTTGAGTAGACAGGCTACTGTTATCTGCTTCTTTCTTGGTAGGTTGGCGACAAGTGAATTGGGGGTGCTCGCCCCCGCCTGAATGTGCGCAAGTGGACGTTGAGCGTCGCTCGAAAGAGCTCTTGCGCACTCTCGCCGAGGGAGGGTCGGGGTGCTGCACGGCTAGTCGCCGAATCGCTCCTCGAGCCCGGCAAGGGTGCGTTCGATCCCGACCCCGTTGCGGCGCGGGAAGCCGAGGAGCGCCATGAGCCAGGGGATCCTCGCGCCGCGGTAGTCGAAGACCTCGGTGACCTGCGTCTGGCCCGGGGCGAGGGGCGCGAGCTCCCAGCGCCAGCGGTGCCCGGCTGGGAGGCTCCATTCGATGACGCGGCCGGGGATCGCTTCGGTGACGAGGTTCGTCATGCGGTACTTGACCGGGCCGAGCTGCATGCCGACGGTGAACGAGTCGCCCTGCGCGAGTGCCTCCGGGCCATCGACCACGGCGGAGACGGTGCCAGAGCCGTCGAGCTCGTGGTGGCGGCGGGGGTTGGCGAGCGCTGCATACAGGGCCTCGGCCTCGACTGCCACGACGCGGCGGCGCGCGACCCGGCGCCTTCCCAGGTCGACGATCTCGGTCTGGTGCTGCATTGCGCGGTCTCCTTTGGTAGCTGCGGCCGGTGCCTGTGATGCCGGGGGTCGAGGTGAAATAAACCCCCGGGGGTATTTGTGATCCTATTGCATGCGGGCCGACAAGCCGCATTCGGCGGTGCCGGGAGAAGCCCGGAACAGCGCCACCGGTGCTTGGCGGGCCCTCTGCGAGCCGATCGTGCACCGGCGAACAACAGAGGTAATCATCGGCCGCACAACCAAGTCCAAGATTCGCCGACGGCGCATGGCTCGGCGCGCTGGGGTCGGGGAGCAGTCCTCGCGATCCGGGTCGTTCGACTGTTCGCTGAAATTCTCGGGTGGGTGAGGTCGCGTCTCTGATTGGCTCCGGCCGGTAGGGGGCGCGTTGCGGCTGGAGCGGTGTGGGATCCTTGACGCATGGATCTCGAGGTCACGCTGAAGCTGACCATCCCGGCCGCCGAGCTCGGATGGCGGTTCTCGCGATCCTCCGGGCCGGGCGGCCAGCACGTGAACACCTCGGACAGCCGTGCCGAGCTCACGTGGGACGTGGCGGCGTCGAAGGCGCTGAGCGATGAGCAGCGTGAGCGGCTGCTCGACAAGCTCTCCGGCAGACTGATCGACGGCACGCTCACCGTGTCAGCATCGGAGCAGCGCTCGCAGCTGCGCAACCGCGAGACTGCCCTCGAGAAACTCGGGCAGATACTCGCTGCGGCACTCGCGCCCGACGGGCCGAAGCGCCGGCCCACGAAGCCGACCCGCGGATCGCAAAAGCGTAGGCTCGAGGCCAAGGGTCAGCGATCGCAGGTGAAGAAGAACCGGCAGCGGCCTGGCTTTGAGTAGCGTCCACCAGCGAGGGAGCGGATGAACTCGCAGGCTCCTGCCGCGTCTTTGCCGCTGTTGAGCAAGGTGGCGAATGCCACCCTTCGGCTCGACGGGCTCGGCGACTTCTCGCGTGTGCGCGACGGCATGGTCTGGGTCGGCGGTCGCGTGGAGCTCGGGACCGAACGGCTGATGTTTCACGCGAACCGGGCGAACCGCTTGATCACCCCCGCGGTGCTCGGCCCGCAGCACCCCATGACGATGGATTTCGGACTCAGCCTCGACGCCGAATTCGAGATTATCGTGCACAATCGGATCGGTGCGTCGACCATCGAACTTGTGCTTGCGGACGACTCGCAGATTGGGATCCGCTGTTGGAGGGCGGCAGCGTTCGCCGAGCAGATTGCTGCCCGGCGCCACCCCGGCCCGAATTGAGTACTGCCTGTTGCGGCTTCGGCAGGTAACCCCCAGCCTGGTGAACCGTAAGATGAGCACGTGTCCTGGATTCGCCGGGCGAAATGAAGGGGACATCACTATGGGAGCATGGGGAAGCGCGCCGTGGCACAACGACGCGGCAGCTGACTGGTTCGGAGACGTCTTCGCGGGCATCGACATTGATGCTCACATCACTGACGCCTTCCAGTACGACGACGACTACGACCGGGTGCGCGCGGCCTGCTACCTGCTCGCCGTGCTCGGGCACAGCGCAGTCTGGCCGGGCGAGCTCGAGCAGCTCGACGACCATCTCGAACGTGGTATCGAGCTGCTGAACGACATGGTCGAGCCGGGGTCTGACTTCCGCGAGCTCTGGGAGGACGACTCCGAGGTCGTGCTGGCCGTTCGCTCCGAGATCGCTGAGCTCGAGGCGCGCCTCGACGGCGACTTCGACGACGAGGATGACGACGACGAAGACGAAGGCGACGACGATGACGAAGACGCCGAGGATCTCGACGACGACGACGAAGAGATCGACGACGACGAGTAAGCCCGTCACCGAGTACCGGTGCCGACGCGTAGCCCGCCGACTCGGTGGGCTACGCGTCGGCGCGGGGCACTACGCCGGCGTCGGCAGCGTGCGGAGGATCTTCTCCATCGCCTTCCCTTTGGCGAGCTCATCGACGAGCTTGTCGAGGTAGCGAATGTTCAGCATGAGGGGATCCTCGATCTCCGCGAGCTTCACGCCGCAGACCGAACCGGTGATCGCTTCGCGCGCCGGGTTGAGCTTCGGGGCGTCGCGGAAGAACTCCTCGAGGTTCACGGGGTTGCCCTCGGCGATGAGCTCGTCGAGCTGCGCCCGCGAGTAGCCGGTGAGCCACAGGATGACCTCGTCAACCTCGGCCACGGTGCGGCCCTTGCGCTCGGCCTTGTGCGTGTAGTTCGGGTAGAGATCCGAGAACGCGAGCTTGTAGATGCGGTGTCCAGCCATGCGACCAGGATACGTCGGGTTCCCTGGGGAACGCGAGGGTGCGGGCATAGACTGGACGGAGTTCAACTAAGCCGAACGCGAGGAGCTGCCGGGTGCCGATCACGCAGACGATTCTGGAGGTCGCGAGCCGCGATCCCGAGCAGCTCGCGATCGCGGGATCCGACGGCCGACTCACCTACGCTGATCTCGTCGAGGATTCCCGCCGTGTGTTCGCGGCAGTCCAGGCGCTGCACAGCGCGCAGGCGGATCCGCCCGCCCCGGCCCCCGAGACCGGCGGCATCCCGATTACCGCGGTGAGCATCGACTCCGCGTTCCACACCTCGCGCATCGTCGCGGGGCTCGCCGGCTTCCGGGCGGTGTCGGCGACGCTCGACCCCCGCTGGCCGCTCGCACACCGCGTCGCCGTGATCCTCGCGACCGGCATCGGACTCGTCGTGAGCGATTCCGACGACCTCGCGCCCGCGCTCGAGGCGCGCGGCTGGGGCGGCACGGTCGTCTCGCTCGCTGACTTCAAGGAACAGGAGGCGCGGCTCGATCCAGCGCCCGCGCCCTCTGTGCGCGACGGTGACGAGGCGTTCCTGCTGCTGTTCTCCTCGGGCACGACGAGCGACCCGAAGGGGTTTCTCAAGACCCGGGCGCAGTACCGGGCGAACGTTGCCGTGTCGAGCGCGTACCTCGAACCGCTGCCGGGCGTCGCGACGCTCGCGCCGGGGCCGGTGTCGTACAGCCTTACGCTGTACGCGCTCATCGAGTGCCTCGCGACCGGGGGAGCGGCGCACATGAGTGACGCCTTCGACGCCGCCCTGATGGCGAAGCGCGTCGACGAGGAACGGATCACCCGCGTCGTCGCCGTGCCAGCGCTCGTGCAGGCCCTCAGCGACGCCGCACGCCGCGACCCGGCACGCTTCGCCTCGCTCGAACTCGTCGTCACCGGGGGAGCGAACCTCTCCGCCTCCCTCCGTGCGGGCCTGCTAGCGGTGCTGCCCGGAGTGCGGCTCATCAGCTACTACGGGGCCGCGGAGATCGGCTTCATCGGCGACAGCCGGGGCGGAGACGGCACCCGCATCTCGGTGTACGACGGCATCGGGTACGAGATCCGCTCTGCCGAGGGGGATGCGGTGCCAGACGGCGAGCTCGGCACGCTCTGGATCGACGCCGCAGCCTGCTCCGACGGCTACCTCGCTGGCACCACCGACGAGGTGCTGCGCGGGCCGGACGGCTGGGCGACCGTGCACGACCAGGGGCGCATCGTTGACGGCAAACTCGAGCTCGTTGGCCGCGCCGGCGACATCGCGGTGACCGGTGGGCACAAGGTCGCCCTCACCGAGGTCGAGCGGGCTTTCGAGGGGCTGCCCCGAGTCGGGGCGGTGTGCGCGGTCGCGCTGCCGCATCGCAGGCTCGGCAGCGTTGTCGCGCTCGTCGTCGAGGGGCCGCGAGACGTCGTGCCCACGAAGGACGCGCTGCGTGCGCTCGCGAAGGAGCGCCTCGCCCCGCAGTTCGTGCCGCGGCAGTGGTACCGCATCGACAAGCTGCCGCGCACCGTCGGCGGGAAGATCCGCCGTGCCGAGACCGTTGCACTCGTCGAGGCTGGCGAAACGGAGCGACTGTGAACGACAAGACTGCACAGCGATCGAACGGGCGACGCGTCGTCATCACCGGGCTCGGGGCAATCACGCCAAGCGGCCTCGATGTCGCGTCGCTCTGGGACGCGGTGGCCAGCGGCCGCAGCGCGATCTCGCGGCTCGACGGCCCCGAATTCGACGAGCTCGCGGTCAGGATCGGCGGGCAGGTGCGCGGCTTCGACGTCGCCGCGCTCCCCGCGCCGGGAATCGAGAGGAGCCTCGCCAGGCGGCTGAGCCCCGTGCAGCACTGGGCGATCGCCGCAGCGGATCAGGCGCTCGCGCAGGCCGGGGTCGATCCGGGGCAGGTTGGTGCTGAACGCGTGCCCGCTGGTGGCGACGGTGGTTCGGGCGATGGCGCGGCTGGCGCTGGCGCTGATGCTGATGCTGGTGGCGCTGATGCCGGCGATGCCGGGCCCGCCCTTCCGTGGGATGCGACGCGCGTCGCGGTGATCGCGGCGACCGGGTCCGGGCCCATCGACGCGATGCAGGCGGCGACCCGGGTGCTCGACGCGCGAGGGCCGCGCGCGGTGCCGCTCACGCTCTCCATCCACGGCGCCCCAGACTCGGCGGCCGCGCTGCTCAGCCAGCGGTACGGGATCCGCGGGCCGGCGCAGGGCGTCTCCGCGACCTGCGCGAGCGGCGCGGTCGGGCTCGGCGACGGGCTCCGGCGCATCCGGCACGGCTACGCCGACGCCGTGCTCGTCGTCGGCTACGAGGACTGCCTGAACGGCGTGAACCTCTCCTCAAACGCGAATATGCGGGCGCTCGCCGCAGGCTACGAAGACGCACCCGAAACGGCGTCGCGGCCGTTCGATCGCGCACGCGCAGGGTTCGTGATGGCGCAGGGAGCGGCGGCGATCCTCATCGAATCCGAGGAGAGCGCGCTCGCCCGCGGTGCCGAGATTCTCGCGGTGCTCGCCGGCTTTGGCTCTGCGAGCGACGCGCACCATCCGACCGCCCCGCACCCCGAGGGGCGCGGGGCCGCGCAGGCGGTGCGGGAGTGCCTCGCCGACGCGGGCGTCGAGCCGGAGGGCGTCGACCACATCAATGCGCACGGCACCGGCACCCCCGCCGGCGATGCGGCCGAGCTGCTCGCCCTCGAGGCTGCGCTCGGGGCGCACGCGCGGCGCACCCCGATTTCGGCGACGAAGTCGAGCACCGGGCATCTGCTTGGCGCGGGCGGGGTTGTGGAGGCGATCATCTCCGTCATGTCGGTGCGCCAGCGGCTGCTGCCGTCGACCGTGAACCTCGACGACCCAGAGTTCGACGGTTGGGACTTCGTCACGGGGAAGGCGCGGCCCGTGGTGGTCGACCGCGTGCTGTCGACGTCGTTCGGTTTTGGCGGGCACAACGGTGCCGTGCTCATCGAGCGACCGTAGCCCACACATCTACTTGACTGAGAATCGATGATCGGAGAGAGAATGAGCGACCGAGAGACGCGGCATCAGGAGCTTGCCGAGCGGTACCTGCCGGAGGAGCTGCTGGAGCGATTCCGCGAACGGGCTGCCGTGTACGACCGCGAGAACAGCTTCTTCCACGAGGATCTCGCTGAGCTTCGCGAGCAGGGCTACCTTACGGTGTTCGTGCCCGAGGAGTTCGGCGGGCCGGGACTGACCCTTAACCAGGTGTCGCGGCTGCAGCAGCGCCTCGCGACCGCTGCCCCGGGCACCGCGCTCGCGATCAACATGCACCTCATGTGCACGGGCGTGATCCGCGCGATGTACGAGCGCGGCGACCACTCCCTCGACTACGTGTTCGAGGAGGCCGTCGCCGGCGAGATCTTCGCGTTTGGTATCAGCGAGCCCGCGAACGACTGGGTGCTGCAGGGTTCGAAGACGAAGGCCGAGCCGCAGGACGACGGAGGCTACCTGCTCTCCGGCGTGAAGATCTTCACGTCGCTGTCGCCGGTGTGGACGCGGCTTATCGTGCACGGGCTCGACCAGGCGACTGCGGATACCGACGCCGAGACGCTCGTGTACGGGTTCCTCGAGCGCACGCATGAGGAGGCCGCGGCGGGCGGCGGTGCGGGGATCACCGTGTCGGATCAGTGGGACGTGCTCGGCATGCGGGCGTCGCAGAGCCGGGCGACGATCCTCGACGGCGCGCGCATGCGGCCCGAGAAGGTCGGCCGCAAGATCCCGGCCGGGCGGCACCCCGACCTGTTGACGTTCGCGATCACCGCGAACTTCCAGCTGCTCATCGGCTCCGTCTACGCGGGCGTCGCGCGCCGCGCGCTCGACCTCGCGGCCGCGGGCATGCAGAAGCGCCGCTCCGCGAAGGCTGGCACCTCGCACGCCGAGGTGCCGGAGGCGCGCGTGCGCCTCGCTGACGCCCACATGGAGTACATGGCCGTGCCCGCGCAGCTCGACGCCTACTCGCGCGACTTCGACGAGCTCGTCGACCACGGGGCTGACTGGCCGCTGCGGCTCGTCTCGGCCCGTTTGAACGCCTCGACGGCGGCCCGCCGCAGCGCCGGGACCGCGCTCATCTGTGCCGGTGGATCGGGCTTCGACAACGGCAGCGAGCTCAGCCGCCTGTACCGCGACGCGACAGCCGGCCTCTTTCACCCGCCGAGCGCCGACGCGGCACGCCCGATGTACGCGGCGGCGCTGCTCGACGAGTAGGACTTGTTTGCGTTGGCCCGGGTCTGGCGCGTGCCGGGCCCGGGCCGCGCGTTGATTGGGGTGTGCTGCGGGCTGTTGGTGCGCGGGCGGTGCGCTTTGCGCGGGTGCCGCCGAGGAATCTGCGACTCATACCGCCGCGCGTTCTTCGGTTCGCAAAAGTATGGCTAGAATAGAGAGGTTGCTTCGGCAGTGAAGTCGGCCCCGGCCGGTATCGCTCGAAAAGACAACGGGCTGTGGCGCAGCTTGGTAGCGCACTTGACTGGGGGTCAAGGGGTCGCAGGTTCAAATCCTGTCAGCCCGACAGAAAAGCCCTGATGAGAAGTGATTTTCATCAGGGTTTTGTCGTCTCTGGGGAGCATCAGGGGCAGGAACGTAGGCATACAGGACAGAAATAGTGGACAGGCTCGGGCGCGTTAGCCTCGGCCCTCCCATCCCTGCCTCACCCAGAGCCCTTCTCCTGCGTCGAGCCCAGTGTCGTACAGGCTCCTACTCTGCCTGGTTTCTGGTTCCACGAGTGGTTTCTCCTGTGCCGGGGGTTGCGGAACGGTGAACAGCTGGTGTGCGTGTTCGAGCGGGATCTCCCGCAGTGTGAGGAACCATTCCGCTGCCCGCTTCATGTGTGCTTCGCTCATCCCGCGATGATTCCGTAGGATAGTCGGATGCCGTTATTGATGCCGCTCTCCAGCGGTGACCTTGATTTGGCCGTGGTTTAGTTCGGATCTTTCATCAAGGAGGATTGGAGCATCATGCCCAAACCATACGAACCAGAGTTCAAAGAACGAGCACTCCGCATGCTCGCCGAAGCGCTCCCCGAGCAGGCGAGCGTGCACGCTGCGAGCAAGCATGTCGGAGGGCTGCTCGGCATCTCGCCAGACACGCTCAGAATCTGGCATCGACAAGCGCAGATCGATACGGGCTCAAAGCCCGGCGTGACGACTGATATCGCTGCCGAGAACCGTCGCCTCCAGAAAGAGAACGCGGAACTGCGCAAAGCGAACGAGGTCCTCAAAGCCGCGAGCATATTTTTCGCGAAGGAACTCGACCAGCCACGAACGAAATGATCAGATTCATCGACGAGTATCGTGATCGTTTCGGGGTCGAGTTCCTCTGCCGTACCCTGCGTGCGGCAGTTCGTGGATTCCTCACGTCACGCGGATATCGGGCAGCGAAGAAGCGGCTCCCCTCGCCCCGCCAGCTCCGCGACGAGATCCTCGTTCCCGAGATCAAACGGCTCCACCATCAGCATTACGGTGTGTACGGGCGCCGCAAAATGCATGCCCTGCTGCGACGCGAGGGCTGGGAGGTCGGCCGTGACGCATGCGAGCGGCTCATGAAGCTCGCTGGAGTGCGGGGCATGAGACGCTCTCGGCGGGCGTTTACGACGAAGAGTGACCCGGCAGACCGGCTCCCAGGCGATCTGGTCAACCGGAACTTCACAGCGACAGCTCCCAAGCGGCTCTGGGTCGTCGACATCACGTATGTCGCGACGTGGTCCGGGTTCGCATATGTGTCGTTCGTCACTGACGTGTACTCGCGTCGGATCGTGGGTTGGAACGTTGCTGCAACGCTGAAGGCTGAGGTGTTGCCGTTACCGGCCCTCGAGATGGCGGTATGGCAGGCCGGCGGTGATCTTGAGGGGCTCGTGCATCACAGCGATCACGGCTCGAACTACATGTCGATGGTTTACACGAACCGGGTCGCGGAACTCGGCGCGATCCCGTCGACCGGGACCGTGGGTGATAGCTACGACAATTCGATGGCTGAAGCCGTGAACGCGCTTTACAAGGCTGAACTCATCCGGCAGCAAGGACCTTGGAGAACGGTCGAGCAGGTTGAACTCGCCACGTTGAAGTACGTGTGGTGGTGGAATAACGAACGCCTGCACGGGGAACTCGATATGCGCACCCCGGCAGAAGTGGAAGCGGCGTACTACGCTAACGCTGAACCGGTGTCGGAACTCATTCGGTAACGGACAAACGGGTCGGAACTAAACCCAGGCCAAATCAAATATCAGCAGACCTGCTGGATGCCGGAAGCGCTCGCTACGATAATCAAACGCCCTATGCGCCACCTGAGTAATAGTCATGCCCCAGCGGAAGGTCGAGACAGAGTGACAAATATAGAGTTGCGATCGCTTGCTCCGGAATACGACGCCGATCATCACCAGAGTTACGTGTCCCGGCTCAACGCCGCCGTGTCCGACCTGCGGAACAGGAATATCGCGCTTACCGGCCGTTACGGCGCCGGTAAGTCGAGCATCCTCGACGCGTTCATCAAAGGCAGGGAGACGTTCCTACTCCCAGCAAAGAAGAAGTGGGGGCGGAAGCGGTCTTCCCCCACGAAGGTTCTTCGAATCAGCATCAATACGCTCGGACCCGACAAAGGTGAGGATCTGACAAACCGGATCCAGAAGGAGCTGGTGAAGCAACTCGTATATCGAGCAAAGCCAGGAGAGGTCCGCAGCTCGGAGTTCTCACGGGCACCTGAGCTGACATGGTGGCAGGCGGGCTTTGAAGCACTCATCGTGGCGGTGGCTCTTGTCGGAGTTCTTTGGCTCTTCGGGCTGCGCCCCAAGGAAGACTCGCTGGGAACCGACGGCTTCCTACTGCCGTTGCTCGTTTTCTTTCTTCTCGTTTTCGCCATCCTGTGGGCAATACGTTGGTATATGGGAAGCCGCGTGGTCGCCCAGGTATCGGCCGGCGGCGCGTCGATCGCACTTGAAGGAAAGAACGATTCTTTCTTCGACAAGTACCTGGATGAACTGATTGCGTTTTTCGAGGCGACGGAGCCGGACATTGTCGTCTTTGAGGACCTTGATCGATTTGATGACCCACGAATTTTTGACTCCTTGCGTGAGCTGAACACTCTGGTCAACACGTCTGCGCATTGGATGAGCCGGCCGGAAAGGCCACTCAGGTTCGTCTACGCCATCAAAGACAGTCTGTTTGAGAAGCTCGGCGATAAACAACAGCAAAAAGATGTGGACGGCGAGCCGGAGCCTGAAGAGTGCGTTGACGAGCTTCTTGCATGGCAAGAAAAAGGGACTAGCACTGCGACACAAGCCGTAGAACGGGCGAACAGGACGAAATTCTTCGAGCTTGTTATACCAGTGGTGCAGTTTCTGTCGCACAGCAACGCGCGTGACCACTTCCTCACAGAACTCGGAAAGCTGAAGCTCCCCAAAGGTTCAGATATTGATCACGGTCTCATTGATATAGTTGCGCGCCACACAACGGACATGCGCTTGATGATCAACATTGGCAACGAGTTCATCGTCTACGCGGAACGTCTACTGTGGGTCGAAGAGAAGAAAGTCGCTCCCGGACTGACTGCTGATCTCCTGTTCGCGCTTGTCGTTTACAAGAACTTTCATCTCAAGGATTTTGAGGCTCTCCCGAACCGCGGCAGTGCCCTCGACACGTTGGACCAGTCTCGTCGCGATTTGGTCAACGCGTCGATCAAAAGGTTGCAGGACGAACATGTGAGCCTTGTTCGTGGGACAGAGAGGCAGCGTAAACAGCAGGACCTAGCAGCGATACTTGGCCGCCGTCTTAGTGCGGTTCTTGTGTCTACCGGCATGACGCTGCAGGAAGCTACGGCTCTTGATGTCCGTCTCGACACCGCCATGACCGACGACCGGGCATTCTGGGGGCAAGTTGGTCGTGCTGGTTCGCTCGAACTATCCCTTCATCATCGCAATTCTGGACATACGGAATCGCCGAGGTTTGGACCCGCGGAGCTCAAGGAGCTGTTCCCTGAAGCAGCGAGCCCGAGCGAGTGGCTTGATTCAGAGTCGACACCGGCCGATCTCGCGAGAATCAATGAAATCGATGCAGAGATTGCAACGTTACGTGGCGAAGACTATAAGAACCTCATTGACGATGAACGATATGAGCACAATGGTGAATTTTTCAGCGAGATAGCCGCACGCGTTCTGCCGTCAGGTCTTGCTCTCGATCTGGTCAAGCGAGGGAAAATTGACCGGTACTACGCTGAGTATGCGACCGTTTTCTTCGGAGAGTTCCTGGGTGTGGACGTCGCGAAGTTTTTCCGCAACTGCGTGTGGCCAAACAAGATGGAACCGCAGTTCGAGTTCACGACCGCTGGTGCGGTGGAAAACGTCTTGGCACAAGCCCCGGCCGACTTTTTACATACACGGAGCGCCCTCAATATCGACATTGTCAACTATCTAATGGGAATGGACGCCGTGTCGTCGAGCGCCCTTACGACTTTCTTAGCTCGACCGAACAATTCGGAAGGAAAAGAATTCCTCGCGACATATTTTAAGACCAAGGGAAGTCGCAGCAAGGAAATCGTCTCCCGCCTCGCGGCCAAACCATGGCCGGAACTGTTCAGCTTCATCGCTTCAGAGGGAACTATCGAAACCGATGCAAAGAGTGCGGAACTCCTCCACGCCGCGCTGATGAGCGCACCCGCCTTTGAAGCATTCGAAGTTGATGATGCAGCGCGAGCACTGATCAGGAGGCTACACACAGAGATCCCTGCGTTCCGAGACCCTCAGCCTAGAAACCTCATCAAGACTTGTTTTAACTTCCTAACCGATGCCGTGCCGAGCATCCCTGCCCTTCGGGTAATCTCTCCCGCTCTGCAGGAGGAAGCTGTACGCACGCAGCATTACGATTTGAGCATTGGAAACATTCGCAACGCCGCTCGGCTACGGGACGAACAACCGATTTCCGCTGACAGCCTCATCACAAAGCCCGAGGTCTGGACATACTGTGCCGATAACCTCGACATCTACCTCGAACTTGTCGAAAGCGACAACGGCACATCCTGGAGCTGCGTTTCCCCAGAGGTCCTCGCACAGGTCATCGAGGCGCAACATGAGGCATGGTCAACCGGGCAGATGGAGGCTTTCCTAAACTCCAGCGCTGAGGGAACGGCATTGTCGGATATCGCTGTGATCCCACAAACCGTATGGCAGACAGCCGCTGAAACATCGCGGATGACCCCGAACGTCGTGAACCTTGAGCAATATACGACCGAGATCGGTGTAGACGTTGTTCTCGCTTCGCTATTGACCGAAAACGACGGAACAGTCGTTAACATTATCGGGTTGGAGGACGCGACCGAAGAACAACTTGACACTTTGATCACGTTGTTTCTCAACGCAGAGGAAGTCTTTGATTCACAGCAGCGTGTGATGCTCGCCAAACAGCTGTGGACTCATCTTTCGGAACCTGGTCTCTACCTCGATGAAATCACCGCGAGCCCCGACGGGCTCCTGGCAGAGCTCCTGCGAGAGGAAATGGCTGACGACAGCGAAGAGGTCTTTGCTCACTTCTCAGAGGCTGGGTGGCCCTCGATTGGGCCGGCACTGCAAGTCTCCACGAATGCCGCGACGTTCCTGACCCCCGAACTCATAGAGGGGCACGCTGCGGAGTTAGTGCGAAACAATGAGGTCCCTGAAGCAACAAGAAAAGCGGTTCTCGACCGGTTGACCGAATTCGCTCAATCAGAAGGTCAGGGGTTCCTTGCGGCGGCGGCCTCCGTTGCGCGGGCCCTGAACTTCCGGCTATCAGTGGAGGCCCTTGAGCTCATTGCGCCTACTAGTGGTGCGCAAGTAGACCTTCTGTGGCAACTCCACGAACAGCGTGAATCGATCTCCGCAGCTACAGGCAAGCGGATCCTCGGGAGCATGCCTGGAGACTTCGCCGGGTTCGCTGGAGCAACGGGGCAGAAATTTGAGGTCGCTGATGTGGCATTTTTGAAGGCCAGCTTGGTATGGCTCAAAGACGCCGGCGAGATCGTCTTTCAGCCCGGTCGGCAACCGGCCGGACGGTGGAAGCTTAAGATCGTGTAAGAGCAACTGGCAACCAAACCAGACCTGTGTAGGTCGCCAGGGAAGCCGTTGGATCCTCGTCGTTCATCGTTCATCGTTCATCGTTCATCGTTCACTCGACTCCTATCCCCGAGCTGACGGGTCTGACGCACGATTAGGTGACATTCGACATGGCTAGTTTCTGCTGGCCTGGAAGGATGAACCTATGCCCCCTCGCTACCCCAAAAAGTTCCGCGACGACGTCGTAAAGATCGCGTTGGATCGCGGCCCAGAAGTCACACTCGCGCAGATCGCGAAGGACTTCGGAATCCACGTTGGCACACTCGACAAATTGCTCCGAGAAGAACGCGTCGAACAGGGCCAGAAACCCGGTGTCACCAGGTCCGAGAATGCTGAGCTTCGTGAGCTTCGTGAGCTTCGTGAGCTTCGTGAGTTTCGTGAGTTTCGCAAGCGGAACAAACTCCTCGAACAAGAAGTGGAAGTGCTCCGACGTGCGGCTGCGTATCTTTCCCAGGCACACCTGCCGGGAAAGGCTCTACCCGCTCGTGAAAGAGCTCGCCGGTGACGGGATCCCCGTCCAGGTGTCGTGCCGGGTATTGAAGCTTTCCCGCCAGCCTTACTACCGCTGGCTCCGCAACCCAGTGACTGAGCGTGATCTTACGCAAGCGTATCGCGCGAACGCGCTCCACGACGCCCACCTTGAAGACCCCGAATTCGGGTACCGGTTCCTCGCAGACGAAGCGAAGAGCCTCGGCGAGTAGATGGCTGAGAGAACTGCGTGGCGGCTTTGTCGTGATCAGCTGTGGTGGTCAGCGTTTGGGAAGAAGAAAGCCCGCGGGAAAGGCAGAAAGCCTGGCCCACCTGTTCATGACGACCTGGTGCAGCGCGAGTTCGTGGCCACTACCCCGAACGAGTTATGGCTTTCGGGCATTACTGAGCATTGGACTGGTGAAGGCAAACTCTATCTCTGCGCGGTGAAAGACGTCTTCTCCAACCGGGTTGTCGGCTGCTCCATCGACGCGCAAATGACCTCCTCGCTTGCGGTGACCGCGTTGAAAAACGCCGTGCTTCGCCGTGGTGACGTGCATGGGTGTGTGCTGCACACGGATCGTGGATCGCAGTTTCGAAGCCGGAAGCTACAGCGTGCGCTCACCGGTCATGGCATGGCCGGTTCGATGGGTCGCGTCGGTGCTGCAGTTGATAACGCGGCGATGGAATCATCCTTCAGTCTGCTCCAGAAAAAAGTCCTGAACCGCAAGACCTGGGCGACCCGGGAGGAGCTCCGAACAGCGATCGTGACCTGGATCGAGCGCACGTACCATCGACGCCGCAGACAGGCCCGGTTAGGGCGTTTGATGCCGATCGAATAAGAGTCCATCATGAACGAACAGGTCGCACTCGCTGCCTGACCAACCTGTCACCTAAACGTGCACCAGGCCCCTAAGACAGGGAAACAATCAATGCACCGACGGCTTCCAAGGCTTGACAATCCCAACTTCCTCATCGCTGTGGATAGTCTGTGTCCATGCGCGAAGAGAAGAAAAAGAGGCGGGTTGTGTTCTATCAGCTGGCCCTACTTCACGAAGACCCTGAGCGTACTCGCGCACTGGAGCTAATAAAGAGGCAACGTGATGCACCGTCGCTACTGTCCCTCAACGACGCGCTTGAACTCCACCACGCAATTCAGTTTGTTGAACACAGGGCGTTCCCCTCGTCGGCCTCCGAGGAAGAACAGGCTGAACTCCTACAAACCCGTGGCGTCATGAACCGCGAACTAAGCAAGTACTTTCTCGGCTTAGGGGCTGCGAATTTCTCATCTGCGCTTGATGGCCTCGAGCGCGAGTACATGATGTCGCTCGTTGACCTGCTGTTGCGCTATAAGTCACCACAGAACATGCATAAGGGTCAGGTAGTGGAAGAGCTGACGGCTGTAGGCGTTCCCCTCTGGATGTTGCTGTCTAGCAAGAAGTTCGTCGAAGTATACGATGCGGCTCTGCGCATCCTGTTGCTCGCTGAACCAAGTCAGGCTGAAATCTGGATCCAGAAGCGACTTGTTCACGAAGCGTCTGATCGTTCCTTTCTGCCGCCAAGCCTGACTGACGAGGACGTTCAAGCATGGCTTAATGCCTACATTCAAAGCGAACGTGCACATCTCAACCTTGTCCAGGTAATCGCAGAAGCTCCAAATGAGATGAAATCAATTGTGACGAAGAAGATTCGTCTCGCAGCAAAGCGTAGGGCAGAAGAGCTGGGTGAGGCGCTACTGGAAGATGAGTCAGCTGTAGTATCCCGGATAGCATTCGGAGCGGCTATCGACCAACTGACGCCCATGAAACGGCGGTGGGAGCAGAAGGCAGACGGCACCGTCATTTTGCACCTTGGCGAGAAGCATCTCCTTAAAACACTTGAGAATCTAGCGGTAATTGAGAACTTCGCGTCGACTCTTCAATTCATGGAGGGGGCTTGGCTCTGGATGCCCTCTTACAAATCTGAGCTAAGCGCACTTCACCAACTAGGAATTGACGGAGTGAAAGCGTACCTCCGCGGACCGGGGTTTGAAAGAAAAGACGCTCTCACAAGCCTGGGGCTCAGCCTGTACCATTCGTTTCTCGAGCAGAACGGCGTCGTGCTAGAGGAAGTACTGGCATGGTTCTTCAACAACTATCTGGCAGATGAGTTTGGCGCGGCAGGTTTCCACTACTCCCCTCCCACCCCAGGGAGTTCGTGGCTTGAAAAGATCAGGCACCTAGCTCCAGAGATGGAAGGTATTGCACAACAATTCACTCTCTTCTGTCAGGAAAATGAGATCGACCGGGAGCTTTTCGAAATCGGGTCAGGAGATTTCAACTGGGGCTCGATTCCTTCCTTGCGCGCCAACAAGTATCTAATCGGCACTCCGAAGAGTGACTGCAATCTACTCATGTGGCTGCTTTTTAACGACCAGTCCGGCCTAACCTACATCAGTGAGGTCGTCAGCGAGTCATCGTTTGAACGGCTGGTAAATACACTCGACGTCGCGTTTGAAGACCTCAACCCATTCGTCGAATCCCGGTTGCAGCCACTTCTCGACCACGAACTCCTTTCGGTCGAGGACGGCATCCTTAGGTTTCCCTACCCTGAACAGATACTGGTCCTGCACGACCTCTACGCGAAAGAAGGAGTGCCCTTATACCGATATTCCGGGTCCCTCGAACGAGCGGCTGTCGCACTCACTTCTAAAGGGCTTTTAGTCCCGACTTCTCGATTGATGACTCTGGCCGAAAGTCACTATTTTGAGTACTGGCTGAACAAGAATATTTTCAGCGACGGACCTGAATTGAGAAACAAGTACTCCCACGGTAATAACCCTGATCCCTCTAGAATCGCTGAGCATAGGGCTGATTACTTCTTGTTGTTGCGGTTAATGGTTTCACTCGCACTCAAGATTCGAGATGACTTCATCTACCGAGATATTGCCTGAGCGAGAGCGCCGCGAAACCCCTGCAAATCCACTGTAGTGAAGTTACAGCAGCCTGCGCATGTGTCAAACGGCCCTCCTGCTAGATCAGAGCCACGAAGGTGAGCAGCACGCGCCTGTCTGTCGGGAATGCAGGAGGTCAAACATGAAACAGAGTGCATCTCCATACGACCACAGCTCAGAGCTGGAGCCAAAGCCCTGGGTGAAAGAGGGAATCACCGGAACCGAGGAACCGAGACCTGCTGAAAATGCAGGCTACGGCCGCGTCGACTTCGACAACGAAGAAGGCTGAAGCGCCCTGGGTTTGTTGGAGGCTCCAGAGTTATGGAACGAGAATGGGACCTTGCCCCAACACAAGAACAAGGGACGCCGCTATTCCGCTGACGAGAAAGCTGCCGCAGTCCGGATTGTGCGCACCCTCCGTGCCGAGCTCGGTACGAGCCAAGGAACGACCACGCGGGTAGCCGAACAGCTCGGCTACGGGGTCGAATCTGTGCGCGCCTGGGTGCGCCAGGCCGATATCGATGACGGCATGAAAACCGGTGTCACGACCAACGAGCAAGCGCGCATGCGTGAACTTGAGCAAGAAGTGCGTGAGCTCAAGCGTGCAAATGAAATCTTGAAACGGGCCGCATCTTTCTTCGGGGCGGAGCCAGGCCGCCAACACCGGAATTAGTGCGATTCATCAACCAGAACAAAGACGATGTGGTCGCCGGCCGGCGGCTCGGGGTCGAGCGCATCTGCAAGGTTTTGCAGGTGGCCCCGTCAACGTATTACGACGCGAACGGCAGAGCAGCATCTGCCCGGCAGCAGCGCGACGCGGAAATCGCGCCGCTGCTGCTCGAGCTCTGGGAATCAAACTACTCCATCTATGGGGTGCGCAAGCTCTGGAAAATCGCTCAGCGAGCAGGTATCCGGATCGGTCGCGACCAAGTCGCCCGGCTCATGAAAGTCCTTGAGATTGAGGGCGTGCGGCGGGAGAAGCGGGTGAAGACCACGAAGCCTGACCCGGAGAGGCCGAGGCATCCTGACCTCGTAAACCGTGTGTTCAAGGCGGCTGCGCCGAACCAATTGTGGGTGACGGACTTGACATTCGTGCCGACCTGGCAGGGCGTCGCCTACGTGTGCTTCATTATCGACGCGTACAGCCGTGCGATCGTGGGGTGGCGGTGTGCTTCAAGTATGAACACCGAGACGGTACTGGACGCGATCGAGATGGCCCGCTGGTCTCGCGGGAAGTATCTCCCGGAACTCCGGTGACATAGCGATGCGGGCAGCCAATTCACGTCTATTCGCTACGGGGAACGCCTTGCAGAGATCGGGGCAACGCCCTCGATCGGGACCGTTGGTGACAGCTACGACAACGCTCTCGCGGAGACCGTAAACGGGTACTACAAGGCCGAACTCGTGCGAGGGCCGGCGAAGTCTGGGCCATGGAAAACGATCGATGATCTCGAGCTCGCGACGCTGGGCTGGGTGCACTGGCAGAACACGAGACGGCTCCATGGCTACCTCGGAGACATGCCGCCGTTCGAGTACGAAGAAGCGTTCTATGCTGGGGTTACCAGCGCCAAAGAACTGGTTGAAATCAAGTGAGCTGAGTCTCCATCAAACCCAGGGCGCTTCATACGGCCGACCTCGACTGCGGACTCTCCCCGCGCGAGCGCTGCGTAGACCGTGAGTCGTTGTTCCCAGGGATAGTGTGTGTGCATGTGTAACCTCCTGGTGTGGAGGTGTTGCGTTAGCTACTTGAAACCACCCTCAAGCCAGTCGCCGGCATCCTGACTCGTGCGTTTCGGCGCACTCAACATCGCTGTGAGCGTGATGCTCCGGGAGGCTTGATCCATATCGATGCGAAGGAGCTCGGCCGAATCCCCGAGGGAGGCGGGTGGCGAACCGGTGGCCTCGATACCCTCAATCAGGAGCGAGGTCGAAAGAAGTCCGCAGGCTCGGGATAGATCTGTGAATGTCGCCGTTGACGATCACTCCGGGCTTGCGTATGCGCGTATCCTCCCGGAGGAGCAAGGGGTAACGTGTGTGCAGTTCCTCAACAACGTGCCAGCGTTCTTCGCCTGCCATGGGTTCCAGATACGAGAAGTCATGACTGACAATGCGCTGAACTACCGACGCTCCCAGTCGTTCCAGGGCGAGGTCGCCGCGTTGGGTGCTTGTCACGTTCTGACGCGCCCGTACTCGCCCTGGCAGAACGGCAAGTCAGAACGCTCTAATCGGTCCATGTGAGAAGGGCGGGCGTTTACGTCGAAACAGGACCGGGCAGAAGCGCTTCAGCCCTGGCTCGAATATTACAACTATGATCGGCCACACACTGTTTGTGCGGGGTTGCCACCGATCAGTCGAGTGTCACCAACCTCATGACAGAGTACAACTAGGTCTGGGCTCTCCCGGTCCGAGGAATATTGGGCACGGCTGCTGCGATGAGTCGTGCCCCGGGCAGTGCCTCGCGAGCGCGTCGGTTTGATTGTCGGCCAGCCGTGCCGGGCCCATTGCTTTCAACTTCACTGCTTAGGGAACGAACGAGCTGGTGCGAGGCACCTCCGAGACTGCGACGGTAGCAAATATGGCAATCATGTAAGAATGGGGATGTGGCAGGCGGCCTCTGTTTGCTTGCCAGCCAGGTAACTGGAGTTTCTAGAACGCGGAGAGGGCTTGAATGGCAGCGCAACGCGCACACAGCGAAGACTCGACGTTCCGCGCTCTCGCGGATCCAGTACGGCGCGAAATTCTGTCATTCGTCGGCTCACAGGAGCTACCGACCGCTGGTGAAATCGCTGCCCACTTCCCCGGTATTGGGCGCACCGCTGTGTCATCACACCTTCGCATCCTCCGTGACGCGACGCTACTTGCCGAAGTGCGTGATGGGCAGCGCCGCCGCTACCAGCTCGGCCCCAACAGGGCGGATGCTGCGATAGATTTCCTTCGACAGATCTACGCCCCAGACTTCGAAGCATGAGCTGACAACGATGCGCAGCGCAGGCGATCGGGTATCGGCGGGGGCACTCCCCGGACCCAGTGAAGCTGCGTTGCCCGGCGTGACGACTTTTGTCGATGAGAAGGTCGTGGAGCTTCCGATTAATGAGGTATTCGACGGACTCCTAGCGATCGGCCGTGGGGAGCAGCGCGGAAGTTACCTTGCAGCGAGCGCAGCGACGGCCATGCGTGGACAGGCAGTCCGGACTTTCGTGCCGGTAGTGAAGGGCGTCGGGGTTCGGCTTGAACAAGCGGTTGCCAGACTCGCCGAGTACACCCCTTACAAGCGTCTCGTCATCTTGCAAGAGTCCCCGTGGGAGAGCCGGACGGAGATTTTGTTGACGGCCCTCGGCTCGGGCACTCGAGTGTCCACACGGACCTCGGTCCCGGTGCAGACAGTTGAGCAGGTGGCCGACATGCTAGATGGAAACCCGCGGGGGAGCGGTGAGCGTGGGCGTTCGGGACGTGCACTCACGCCCACGCGGCGGATCGCCTTGATCACGAGCCTTTCCGGGCACTCCAGCCTCTACGGTCGAAGCACGGTGAACTGCGCGAAGCTCGCAGAACGGCGCATCAACGCCGAGAGCGGGCTGCTTGGACAACCCGTTGAAGTCACTGTGATTGATGACGCCAGCAGCGCGCAGCACGGGCTCACCCAATTGCTCGCGGCGGATGCTCGTAGGGGGATAGACGCTGCCGTCGGCGTGCACTCATCAGCGATCGCCTCGGCCGTTGACGCCAGCGGGTGGGCTGAGAACAAGCCGTACTTCTACGCGCCGCTTTCTGAGTCCACGCTCCCGCAACGCTCGCTCATCGCTGTGGGCGACACGGAACGGGACCAACTGGAGCTCGCTATTCCCTACCTGGATAGTATTCACGGAGCCGGGTCCCGATGGGCGCTCGTTGGCAGCGACTTCTCGTGGCCGCGGGCGGTGAACAGGCGCGCTAGACAGCTCATCACGTCGCTTGGCGGTGAGGTGGTCAGGGAAGTGTATGCGGATCCGGAGACTCCCGACGTTGAAGAGCTCGCTCGCGAGGTGCTCGCCGAGAAGCCTGACATCATTGTTTCCTCGCTGGTGGGGTGGGGGATGATCGGGTTCGAAGAACTGGTTCACCGCGCAGGGCTCAGGCCGCGGGTGAGCTCGCTCTCTCTCCTGCTTGACGAATGCAGCAGGGAACTGCTGGGGGAAGCAGCAGACGGGATCTGGGCGGCCACTTCATATCTACCGGCCCTCGACACTGATGAAAACCAGAGCTTCGTAGGTGAGTACCGTGAGGCGTTTGGTGAGCTTGCGCCACCAATATCTTTCCTCGGCGAAGCCACCTACGAAGCCTTGCTTTTGCTCGTGGGGAGCGCAAATCGTGCGGGCTCGATGTCGCCGGGGGCCGTTCGCGGAGAGTTGTCGCAGGCCCACTTGACTGGACCGCGCGGTTCCCTCGAAGTCGGCACAGATGGCCGGTTGCAGGCACCCATGCGGCTGGCCCAGGCCACGGCACACGGATGGAACCTCCTCCCAGCAGCCTGGTAACAAAACAATAACAGTGTCAATGTGTCGATAAGTGTTGACATATTGTTTAACGCATGACGATCAACGACGATGCTCAATCAGTTTCTCTGCTCGGCAACGCCTTCTGGTGCGGACGCGAAGCAGAGGGCGAATTCCAGATGGCAACGGCACCCGAGAAGCTCTTCATCGAGGGGAAACTAGCGGAGAGACTTCGAGTAAACCGCGCGGATGTTGAAGTTCTCATGCTCGAAGGCGACGCTGAGCCGCAGCCCGAGGAATTTGGTGAAGACCAGCGTACGCTGCCACGCGGAGATCAGATGAGCCGAATGCTTGCTCAGAACATTCGGCTCTCGAAGCTTGTGCGGGCAACGCGGGAGGCGGGCAGGCTGCCATTTGTGGAACCTACAAGCTGCTCCTCAGCGCTCGGTGTGCTGGGTGGACTCGACGATGAGGGTGTTGGGCTCATTTGGTTTGACGCGCACAGCGACGCGATGACTCCCGAATTCTCAGTCAACGGCTTCTTTGAAGGCATGCCGGTGAGTACGATCGCGGGGCACTGTTGGAATGCATATGCGGCACGGATTCCAGGCTTTCACACACTGCCCGAAGACCAGATTGTCACAGTCGGTTACCACGAGGTCTATCAGCCTGGTGAGCGGGGGCGCGATTACCATGGGCGCGCAATGGGAACGGTAGTGGACCCTCCCGTGATCGCGAAGCTCGGGTTTGAATCGGGCCTCACTGCAGCACTCGACTTGCTTTCTGCACGTACAGACAGAGTTTACGTCCACTTCGACGCCGACGTTCTCGACGCAAAGGTGCTCATGGCAAACCGGCACGCTGCGGTCGGAGGCCTCACCCCGGAGCAGCTTGGGCTCGCTTGGCGGCTCATAGCCGATCGATTCCGTGTATCGGCATTCGTTATGGCCTCGTGGGATCCAACGATGGACCCGCGAGGACTGGACGTACTCGTGCCGATCGTACAGGACGGCATTGAAGTGTTCAGCTCATCCAATGCAGCGAGATCCCGTGCATTGCCAAGAACTCCCGACCGTCTATAACGCGAATACTGCGAAGAGAGGAACGACATGCGTACTTCCACAACTCCGGCTCGTCGCCGATCAACACGGGCCATCGTATTCGCTGGCGCTGCCGCGATCACGGTATCTCTTGCAGGTTGCCAGAGTGCCGGCGATGAAGTCCAGGATGGTGTGCTGCGGATCGCGGTGACTGGGGGCTCCAGCGATACGCTCGACCCACACATTACGCCCGCGACTCAGGGCGACCTGGTGCGCGCCGGGAACATTTTTGAAGGACTTACCGCGTTCGGCCGGGAAGGCGAGCTGGAGTACCTCCTTGCCGAGGAAATGACTCCAAACGATGACGCGACCGAGTGGACAATAGCGCTGCGACCGGAGGTCTCCTTCCAAGACGGGAGCGCCTTCACCGCAGCAGATGTGATCGCAAGTATCGAGCGGATTCAACTCCCAGAGAACGGCACCAAGGGGGCCTCGTTGGTTTCCTTCATCCCGCCAAGCGGCGTCGCCGCGGTCGACGACCTCACAGTTCGGATTAGCCTCGACGCGCCCTACGGACCTTTTGCTGAGCTTTGGGCCAGTCCCTACCTCTACATAACTCCAGCTGGGTTCGATGCGGATGCTCCCGTAGGTACGGGGCCGTTCATTCTCTCCGAGTTTGTTGCAGGACAGCACTCGTTACTGAAAGCGAACGAAAGCTACTGGGGCGGAGCGCCACGTGTTGATGCCCTCGATGTGATTTCGTTCACAGACGGCCAGGCCCAGATCAATGCGTTGCAGGGCGGGCAGGTCGATATCGCGAGCAGCGTCAACTATGCCGATGCGCCGGCTTTGCAAGACACGTCCGGCGTGCAGCTGCTTGAAAACCGATCGCAGCAGTTCCTGCCGATATACATGCGTACCGACCTTGAACCATTCGACGACCCGCGGGTGAGAGAGGCGCTCAGACTGCTCGTGGATCGAGAGGAGATGGTTGCTGTAGCTCTGAACGGCTACGGCACCGTTGCCAACGACATGCTCAATCTCACAGAAGCCGGGCCTGAGATGCCGCAACGCACGCAAGACCTCGAACGCGCTGAGGAACTGCTGAAGGCTGCCGGGCAAGAAAATCTCTCGCTGGAGCTCACTGTCAACGACGGGATTTCAGGCATGGCCGAATCTGCTCAGCTGTTCGTGGAGCAAGCGGCGAAGGGCGGCGTGAATGTCACGCTCAACAAGATCGACGAGACAAGCTACCTCGAAAAGTACACTGAGTGGCCCCTGGGCGTCGACTTTTTCACCACCGACCACCTCGGACTGGTGCCGCTGCTCCTGCTGCCTGACGCGACGTTCAACCTCGCGCACTGGGACGATCCCGAGTATGTGGAACTCGGTGCACAGATGTTCGGAGAGCCGGTCCCCGAAGTTCGGGCAGAATTGCTCTCGCAAATGCGCGCCATAGAGTACGAGCGCGGTGGGCTCATCATATGGGGGTGGGTAACTGTTCTGAACGCCTATTCAGACCGCGTCGTTGGACTCGAGCCCGACGTTGGAGCGAAACCATTTGTACGCCTTAACCAGGTGAGCCTCGATGGCTGAAAGGCCTACGCGGTGGTTGCTCGCCCGAACGGGGAGCAGCTTCGCCGTACTCTCAGTTGTTACGGTACTCGTCTTCGTCGCGACCCAGGCTCTACCTTCGGATGTCGCGCAGACGATTCTTGGCCGCGGCGCTAGCCCTGCGCAAGTAGCGGCATTACGAGAGCAACTTGGCCTCGAACGTTCGCTTCCCCTGCAATATTTCGATTGGCTCGCGACCCTGTTCACCAGTGGAGGCGGGGAATCAATCTCGCAACACACTGTCGCAGCAGAATGGGTCTGGCCGAGGCTGCTGGCATCGGTGACACTCGTGGCGTGTGGGCTTGTCCCCGCAGCTCTTGTATCGATTCCGCTCGGACTCAGCCTCGCCAAACGGCGCGATTCCGCTGGCGACAGAGCGTATATGACCGCAACCATCGTAGTGAATTCCATGCCAGAGTTCGTGCTCGGCACTCTTCTCATTGTGCTGCTTGCCACGGGTGCCGCGCAGCTGCTGCCGCCGGTCTCGATGTTTGATGTGCAGCGGGGGCCACTGAGCAACCCTGTTGCGCTCGTGCTCCCGGCGCTCACCATCTTTCTGCTTGGGGTCGCGTATTTTTCGCGGCTCATGCGAGCCTCAACAATCGACCAGATGCGGAGCGAATACCTCCGGACGGCCGAGCTACGCGGGGCCAGCACAGCCTCGCTTCTGTGGCGAGAGGCCCTCCCGAACGCGGTCCAGCCCATGATCCAGGCGATCGCGGTGATGTTCGGCACAATGCTTGCAGGATCAGTCGCACTCGAAACCGTCTTCAACTACCCCGGGCTTGGAACAGGCCTCATTCTCGCGCTCAACGCCCGCGACCTCCCGCTCATCCAATTTATTGTCATGTTGATTGCAGCCATTTTCGTGTTCGTAAACCTGGCCGCAGATCTCGTCACAGCAGTCATCACGCCGAGCGCAAGAAAGGCGCACCCATGACGTCCCCGCACACGCCCAGCGACGACACTAGGAGCCTTGCCATTCGAGAGGAGCCAGCTGGAGGTTCGAAGCGTTCAGTGAAGGGTCAGTTAGCCGCGTCACCGACGGTACTCGTAGGGCTCGCGCTCACGATGCTAATAGTCATTTTCGGTCTTTTTGGCCGCTTCGCGTCGCCCTATAGCCCAACGGAGAACGCGTCGCGCCCGTACGCACCACCCGGCGACGGGCTCGTGCTTGGTGCCGATGCCTTAGGGCGCGATGTGTTGTCCAGACTGCTCTGGGGCGGTGGGAATCTCATATGGATGTCTGTACTTGCGGCTCTCGTCGGGGTTATCCTCGGTTGCGCACTCGGGATGGTTGCGGCGATGAGCGGGCGACTCGCCGAGAACCTTGTCATGAGGGGTATCGAAGTGCTTCTGGCCTTCCCGAGCATGCTGCTGGTGTTGCTTTTTGTTTCAATGCTTGGGCCATCACCCATCCTGCTCGTACTCCTTGTCGCGGTCACACACATCGCTCCTGTTGCACGCGTCACCCGCGGTGCCGTGCTACCGCTCAAAGACAAAGAGTATGTGCAGTGGGCGCAATTTGTCGGGCTGGGGCGTGCGCGACTGGTTTTTACAGAAATACTGCCGAATATTACGTCACCAGTGCTCGTTGAGCTTGGCCTCCGCCTGATGTGGTCGGTTGCAGTATTCGCAGCGCTCAGTTTCCTCGGTTATGGAATTCAGCCTCCAGAAGCTGACTGGGGTCTCATGATCAACGAGAACCAAGGAGCATTGCGGTCGCAGCCTTGGGCGATGCTTGCGCCCATCGCCCTCATCGGGGTATTTACCGCCGGGCTCAGCCTCGTCACTGAGGGTGTGAGTCGTGTGCTCAACAGGACGGGGACCGAACAATGAATGAAGTGCTTTCGATCGCTGAGCTGACGGTAGACCTGCCCCGGCTTCAGCGCCGAATTGTCGAGCAGGCATCGCTGACAGTTGAACGCGGCGAGATCAGCGCACTCGTCGGTGAATCGGGATCGGGGAAATCGACTGTCGGTCTCGCCGCGCTCGGCTACGCGAAACCCGGTGCCCGATTGGCGCGGGGCACCGTAGCGCTTGACGGCGTCGACGTGCTGGAGCTCACGGGGAGAGCGCTTAGGCAATTTAGGAGGGAACATGTCAGCTATGTGCCACAGGACCCGGGCACGGCGCTCAACCCAGCTGTGCGCCTGCATGCGCAATTCAACCGTGCAATTGGCGCTCGAGAGGCCTCACATGACCAGCGTGCAACCAAGATCCGAGAGGCATTGCGCTCTGTTGCGCTGCCCGACGACGCCACCTTCCTTCGCCGCTACCCGCAACAGCTATCAGGAGGGCAACAGCAGCGCGCACTCATCGCGATGGCAGTCGTCAACAGGCCGTCGGTGATCGTCTGGGATGAGCCGACGACCGGTCTTGACGTAGTCACCAAACACGAGATATTGCGCCTCATCCGGGATCTCTCGAACCGGCACGGCATTGCTGGCCTATATATCTCACACGATCTTGCGGCGGTCGCG
>NZ_JBLUNZ020000057.1:0-11330 GCF_048061935.2 Leucobacter sp. BZR 635
TGCGCGTGCCCGGCGGGCTCGAAGTCGGTGAATGGCTGCTGAACCCGGTCGGTGACGGAACTCGGGTGACCCACCGCATGCATCACAGCGGTGCGGTCTTCGCGCTCCTGCAGCGGCCAATGCGTCAGGTGCCCGGATGGCGGCTCGACCGGCTCGCACTGCGACTTCGGCAAGACTAAGTGCGTCTGCACTCCGGCCCCGCAACCCCCGCGGTCACCTACCGGTAACTCCCGGGCTACCTTGCCTCCCTACGCTGACCTGAGCGTCCGGCGGTCATTCAATTATCTCTGAGCTGCCGCATGCGCCTTCCAACACTGACGAAAGGTCTGCGGCAACTCGTGGCTTGGTTTAGACGAACTCCCCTGAAAACAACGCTCGCGGCCGGGCTCTGTCTCGGCATCGCTGTGAGCGGCATCGCCCTCGCACCCCAGTCCACCCTGACCGCAAGCTACGCGGTCCCCGACACGGGCGGCCTCGACCTCAGCGGCCGCGATTCGAGCCTGCTCCGCTCTGAGACCCGGCAGCTCGCCCCGGGACTGAAGGCAACAAGTTTCGACCGGCTGCAGGGCGAGGGGTGGGTGACGGGCGACGTGCTCGTCGCAGACCTTTCGACCCCCACGCTGTCGATGGACGTGCGCGACTCGGGCAGCCTCACGAAGCCCGCCCCCGTCACCGAGCACACCCTCGGCGATCACGCCGTGGCCGCGGTCAACGGCTCCTTCTTCGACATCAACAACTCCGGTGTCGCCCAGGGCACGAACGTCTCGTCGACTGAGGGCGTGAAGACCACGAGCGGATCACCCGTCGAGAGCTTCACCGTCAGCGAGGGCATCGCCGCGATCCAGGCGCTTGCCTCGGCCGCCACCCTCGATATCGCGGGCACCACCCACCCGGTGAGCACCGTGAACAACATCGGTATTCCTGCCGACGGCATCGGCTACTTCACGCCGATGTGGGGCGAGTACCCCATCTCGCGCGCCATCGGCGGGCCGGCGAACATCGACCCGAAGTTTCTCCGCGTGGAGGTCGCCGACGGCGTCGTGGCGCGCACGTCAGCCGACCTCGCCGAGATCTCGGGGCCGACCGCCATCGCTGGGGGATCGGGTGTCGTGCTCGCGCGCGGATCGGCCGTCGACCTATTCGCGGACGTGAAGCCCGGAGACCCGCTGCCCGTCACGGTCGCCGCCAGCTCTGACGTCGACCTCGCCATCGCAGGCAACCAGCGGTTGGTGGCCGACGGCGCAGTCGTCGGTGCCCCGGACAAGGGCGAGCCGCGCACCGCGGTCGGCGTGAGCGAGGACGGCAGCGAGGTCTACGTGGTCTCCCTCGACGGCCGGCAGAGCCACTCCCGCGGCATGGCACTCGACGAGCTCGGCGAGTTCATGGTCGAGCTCGGCGCGCACAACGCGGTGAACCTCGACGGTGGCGGATCCAGCACGCTCCTCGTGCGCGAGCCGGGCACAAGCGAGTTGAGCGTCGGCAACGCCCCGTCAGACGGGCACTTGCGCAGCGTACCCAACAGCCTCGTGTTCTCGTCGACCGCACCTGACACCGGTCTCGCTGACGTCATGGTGGCTCCCGAGTCGAAGCTCGACGACGCAGACGCGGTGTTTCCCGGCTTCTCGCGCACCGTCTCGGGCATCGGTCTCGACGCAAACCGCGGCGCACTCTCGGCCTCCGGCGAGTTCTCGGTCGCTGGCGAGAACGCGACGCTCACGCCGGTTGACGCAGACACGGCCAAGGTCACCGGGGTCGCCCCGGGCACCGCGCCCGTCACGTTCACGGCAGAGGGAAAGTCCGCGACGAGCGAGCTGCGCGTGCTCGGCGAGCTCGACCGGCTCCGCGCGAGCCAGAGCGTCATCGCTTTGGTGGACGAGAATGGCAGCGAGACGGTAACCATCACCGGCCTCGATAAGGACGGCTTCGGCGCGCCCATCGAGGCCTCGGATCTCACGGTCTCCGCCGGCGCAGACGTCGCTGTCGAATCACTCGATGGCACCACGTTCAGGATCACCCCGCGTGCGGCCTCGGGCGCCGCAACGGTGTCGTTCTCGGCGGGCGACCGTCGCGTCGACGTCGCAGTGACGATCGGCCTGGAGGAGGAGCCTGTCTCGGATCTCGCAAACGCGAAGGACTGGACCTTCCGCTCGGACCGTGCAACCGGTGCGCTCGAAGGGGCAACCGGGCCGAACGGCGAGGCCGGGCTGAAGCTCAGCTACGACTTCGCCTCGTCCACGGGCACGCGCGGCGCCTACGCCGTCGCACCCGAACCCATCGAGATTGCGGGGCAGCCGAAGGCGATCAAGATGTGGGTGCACGGTGACGGCAACAGCACCTGGCCGCGTCTCCAGATGAAGACCGGTGCGGGCACGACCATGAACATCGACGGCCCGCACACGAGCTGGACCGGCTGGCAGGAACTCACGTTCAACGTGCCCGTCGGAACCGCCTACCCGCTGCAGCTCGAACGGGTGCGCATGATGGAAACCTCGGCCGCCAAGCAGTACCAGGGCGAAACCATGTTCGCCGGTATCCGCGCCGTCGTGGCGCCCGAGGTTGACCAGCCGCAGGCGCCTGTCGTGCACGATCCGCTTGTCGTCACGAACGGAACGGTGGATCAGCGCGCGCAGCGCATCGCCGTGATGAGCGACGCACAGTTCGTCGCCCGCAACCCCGAGGGGCCGAACGTGCAGGGTGCGCGCCAGACGCTGCGCGAGATCCTCGCCGCGAAGCCCGAGATGTTCGTCATCACCGGCGACTTCGTCGACGAGGCGGCGCCCGAGGACTTCGCGCTCGCGCGTAAGATCCTCGACGAGGAAATCGGCGACAAGCTGCCCTGGATCTACGTGCCCGGCAACCACGAGGTGATGGGCGGCCCGATCGAGAACTTCATCGCCGAGTTCGGGCCGACGAAGACGAAGCAGCAGGTCGGTAGCACGCTCGTCATCACCCTGAACACCGCGAACGGCTCGTTCAACGGCTCGGACAAGCAGCAGATGCGATTCCTCGAAGACGCGCTCGCTGAGGCCGAGCGTGATTCGACGATCACGGGCGTGCTCGTGTTCGCGCACCACCCGGTCGACGACCCGAAGAGCAGCAAGGACAGCCAGATCTCGGACCGCATCGAGGCGAAGCGGTACGCAGATAGGCTCGCGGAGTTCCGCGCCGACACGGGCAAGTCGATCGCCTCAATCAACGGCCACGCCGGCGTCTTCCACGCGACCAGCCACGAGGGCGTCTCGACGTTCCTCAGCGGCAACAGTGGCAAGGGGCCGTCGAGCTCGCCCGACAAGGGTGGCTTCACCGGCTGGGCCATGCTCGGGATCAACCCGAACTCGGGGGTTGTCGGGAACGATCCGGCACCCGTGACGAGCCGCACGAACTGGCTCCAGGCCGAGGTGAAGCCCCGGGTCGACGAGCTCACGCTCGGTGCGACCGCGGCGGTCCCAGCGGCGATGACCGTTGGCGAGTCGGTGACCGTCGACGCCACGATCTCGCAGGACGGTGGGCGCATCGTTCCCGTGCACTGGCCGATGAGCGCGGTCTGGGGCGGCGACGCCGTCGTCATCGACGATGGATCGGTGGAGACCGACAAGCGCGGTGCCGCAGTGAGCGCGAGCGCGAGCGAATCGGCCGGCGAAAGCGTCGTCAGGTTCAACCCAGCAACCGGGGCACTCACCGCGACCGCCGCGGGTGAGGCGACCCTCGAGGTGACGGTGAACGGCGTGACGTCCGCGCACACGGTCACGGTCGCCGAAGATACGACCGGACCAGTGGATCCGGGCGATGGCGGAGACGGAGATGGTACTGACGGAGATGGATCCGGCGGAGACGGATCCGGCACCGATGGCGACGGCGGCCCCAACGGCGGCACCGGCGACACCGATGGCACTGGCACCGGCGCCGGCACCGACTCAGGCAGCGATGCAGCAAATGCACCCGACGCAGCGACCGATCCACAGCTCGCCAGCACGGGCGGCCCCGAACCTCAGTGGCCTCTCGCGCTCGGCATCATGAGCGCTCTGGTTGCCGCGGGCGGACTGCTGATGTTCTGGCGTCGGTCGTCGCTCCGCCGCTAAACCGCAGTATCCGCGCCAAGGCGCGGTGACTCTCGCCGTGGGTGTCAGCATGTCGCTGATGCCCACGGCGCGTTACACGGCAGCGGGGCCGGAAGCTGCGGCGGCAGCGAACACCGCGTCGATTTCGACGGCCACCCCGCGGGGGAGCGAGGCCATGCCAAGCGCCTTCCGCGTCGGGAGATCCTGATCTCCGAAGATCTCGCGCAGCAAGCCGCTCGCTCCCTCGGCAACTTCGCCGTGCTGCGTGAAGTCTGCGGTCGTGTTCACGCAGACGTTGAGCTGCACGAGCTGCAGGCCATCGAGCGTCCCGTTGTGCTCCCGCACCGAGTACAGCAGTCGCAGCGCTGCCTCCCGTGCGGCCTGAGCGCCCTGCTCGACGGAGAGGTCCGCGCCGACCTTGCCGAGCGTCAAGCTGGTGTGCCCGGAGGTGAAGATCAGGCCGCTGGCGCTCACACACTGGGACATGGTGGGGGAGCTCGGGCCGTCGGTCGCTCCGAGCGTCAGGGCGAGGGTGTCACGCGTGCTCGTCATCAGTGGTTCCTTCGCTTGCTCCGGTGGTGCTCGGTACGGTGACGGGGCTGACGATCCAGTGCACCTCGGCCACTCCGTCGCCGACGTTGACGGTGCGGTGCATCTGGGAGCTGCGGTACTCGATGGTGTCGCCAGCGTCGAGCAGGTGTGACCTGCCGTCGATCTGCACGTCGACCGAGCCGCGGATAACTGTCAGAAACTCTTGGGAGTCACCGTGGTTGTAGGGCTCGTCGCCGGTAGATTCGCCCGGATCGAATTCGCCGGCGAACATCTCGATGTGGGAGAGCGGGCGCGGGCTCAGCATGTATTTGCGGGCCCCGCCGTGGATCAGTTGGGGTCGGTCCGCGTGGCGCACGATGCGGGGGCCGGGCGGCTGGTCGGAATTGAAGAGCTCCGCGAGCGTCGTTCCGAGGGCCTCGGTGATGTCACGCAGCGTGCCGAAGCTCGCGCCGCAGGCTCCTCGCTCGAGCTGGCTGAGGAAGCTCGCGCTCACGCCGGACATATCTCCGAGCTGTGTCAGCGACAGCCGCCTAAGTTTCCGTATCTCACGGATGCGTGCGCCCAGCTGGGCATCCTCGTCCCCGGATTTGCGTTTTTGAGTACTCATCCCTTCGCATGTTACAGGTTTTGGGGAGCCGTGTCTGTACCCAAGATGTAGCGATGTTAAAAATAAATTGAAGCGGAACCTGCGCGGTGTGCGCTGTTTTCTGGGCCAAAACGTAGTCGTGGCCTGTGTTTTTGCGTGTCGATTCAAATCGTGATTCAAATTACTTGTAGAACTACTGAATTTCATTTACAGTGAATCCATCGACATTGCGGAGGCCTGAGGAAACCCTTTGGACAACGCAGGTGCGTCAACGTAGACGAAGCCCGGGCCGGGCTTGACCGAAAGGTGGCCGATTGAAAACCACATCCCCTCCCCAAGCTCCAGCCCCGGCTGGAACCGCACGGGACATCACCCCGTTAGAGATCGTCCCCCTGAAACACTACGGGCGAATGGTCATCGCGGCCGTCGCCGTGCTGCTTGTCGGCGGCCTGGTGTTCGCCCTCGTCACGAGCAAGAACCTCGACTGGAGCGTGGTCGGCCAGTACCTCTTCGCGCCGGTCATCATCGAGGGCGTCATCCTCACCGTGCAGCTCACGGTGCTCGCGGTGATCATCGGCATCGTGCTCGGCATTGTGCTCGCGCTCATGAAGCTCTCTGACAACCGCGTGCTCACCGTGCTCGCCGACCTGTACCTCTGGTTCTTCCGGGGCACGCCGCAGCTCATCCAGCTGATCTTCTGGTTCAACCTCGCGTTTCTCTTCCCCACCATCAGCCTGGGGTTTGTGAGCTGGGACACCAACGCGCTCATCACCCCGTTCATCGCCGCCCTCATCGGGCTGAGCCTGAACGAGGGTGCCTACATGGCCGAGATCATCCGCGGCGGTATCCTCGGCGTGCCCAAGGGGCAGCGCGAGGCAGCAGTCGCACTCGGCTTCACGCCGCTGCAGATGATGACCAAGATCATTCTCCCGCAGACGATGCGCATGGTGATCCCGCCAACGGGCAACCAGGCCATCGCGATGCTGAAGGTCACCTCGCTCGTGTCGGTCATCTCGGCTCGCGACCTGCTCACGAACGCGCAGATGATCTACTCACGCAACTACTACGTGATCGAGCTGCTCATTGTCGCAGCAGCCTGGTACTTGCTGCTCACCACGATCGCCACTCTGCTACAGAACCAGCTCGAAAAGAAGTACGCAGGGCGGAGCGGCAACACCGCCAGCCGCGGAACGAACCGGGGCCTGTTGAGGCGCCTTACCCAGATGGGAGCACAACGATGAACGCGACAGAGCGATCGGAAGTGGCCGAGCGGCCAATGGTGCAAGCCGTAGAGGTGCGCAAGAGCTTCGGCGGCAACGAGGTACTCCGCGGCGTGAGCATCGACGTGCAGCCCGGAACGGTGACCGCGCTCATCGGTCCGTCTGGATCGGGCAAGAGCACGTTTCTGCGATGCATCAACGACCTCGAAACATTCGACTCGGGCGATATCCTCGTTGACGGCGAGCGCGTCGCGTACCGGCGCGAGGGCACGAAAGCGTACGAGCTGAAGCCGCGGATCGTCGCAAAGCGGCGCGCGAAACTCGGAATGGTGTTCCAGGGGTTCAACCTGTTTGGGCACCTCACCGTGCTCGAGAACATCATGATCGCCCCCGTGCAGGTGCTCAAGCAGGACAAGAAGGTCGTCGAGCAGCGCGCTCTCGAGTTGCTGCGCAAGGTCGGCCTGTCGGACAAGCGCGATGCCTACCCCGATTCGCTGTCGGGCGGCCAACAGCAGCGGGTCGCCATTGCGAGGGCGCTCGCGATGGAGCCGACGCTGATGCTCTTCGACGAGCCGACCTCAGCGCTCGACCCCGAGACCGTCGGAGAAGTGCTCGAGGTCATGCGCACGCTCGCCAGCGAGGGCATGACGATGATCGTTGTCACCCACGAAATCGGCTTCGCGCGCGAGGTCTGCGATCAGGTCGCCTTCCTCGAAGACGGTGTCATCCAGGAGATCGGCCCGCCCGAACAGGTGCTTGATAACCCCACGCACGAACGAACCCAGCGCTTCTTGAGCCGCGTCATCTGACGCGCGACCGTAGCGCCCCCGCACCACTGAACCATCCCAACGGCGGGATAGCTCGCAACCCTCACGAGAAAGAACACATCATGCAACGAAACGCCACCTACCTGAAAGTAGCCATCCCGGCGCTGATGGTCGCAAGCCTGACGCTCTCGGCCTGTGCGCCGGCGGGTACCCCCGCAGCAGAAGAGTCGGCACCGGTTGACTCCGCGGCGGTCGTCGACGAGATTCGACAGCTGCTGCCTGAGGAGATCCTCAGCAAGAACACCATCAAGGTCGTGACCGACCCGTCGCAGGCACCGTACGAGTTCACCGACGACGACGACAACATTGTCGGCATTAACCCCGATCTCGCTGCGGAGGTCGCGGCCGTGCTCGGCGTCGAACTCGAGTGGTCGCGCTCCGACTTTGGGGGCCTCATCACCGGCGTCGCAACCAAGCGCTACGACATGATGAGCGAAGCAATGTGGGACACGGAGCAGCGCCGCGAGCAGATCGACTTTGTCGACAACCTCGTGTCCGCAAACAACATCGTTGTCTCCAAGGGCAACCCGCTCGGGATCAAGGACCTGCCCGACCTCTGCGGCAAGAACGTCTCCACCCTTGAAGGCAGCATGATGGTGGAGCTCTTTGAAGAGTTCCAGCCCGAGTGCGACGGCAACCCGATCAACGTGCTCATCGCGCCGACGACAGCCGACCAGCTGCTGTGGCTGTCGACCGGCCGCGCCGTCGCGACGATCGCGAACCCCATCGTCACCGAGTTCGGCATCGAGCAGGGCACCGCCCGCGACATCGAAGTGGTTCCCGGCGAGGGCTACCTCAGCAACAACTACGGCTGGGCCTTCCACAAAGACAACGTCGAGCTTCGCGACGCCATCGCCGCCGCCATTCAGCACCTCATTGACAACGGCGTCTACGACGACGTGATGGACAAGTGGAATGTCTCCGACAACAGCCGCCTCACCGAGGTCGAGATCAACAGCGAGATCGTGCAGTGACCGCGGATACGCAGGAGCTCGGCCCCTACGGGCGGATGTACGAGCTGACCCCGGATGCCACGATGGCCGGATCGGTCGTGCCGGGTCGCGAATTCACGGTGCACACGCTCGACTCTTCGGGCGGGCAGATCCGCACCGATGTCGACTACGGCGACCTCGACGCGAGCAAGTTCTTCCCGGTCGTCGGCCCGGTCGAGGTCGTCGGGGTGGAACGGGGTGACGTCGTCGAGATCGAGATTCTCGATATGCGCCTCGACCCCGTCGCGTACACCTGGACCAGGCCGGGGCTCGGGCTGCTCGGGCAGGACAGGTTCGCGGTGATGGCCGTCGATACCGAGACGCTTGAGCTCAGGCCGGGCGGCCCCGGCACCCCGGTGCTCGCCGCAGCACAGCCGAAGGCGCACGTGGGCGCGCTCGGCCTGCTCACCGATTCGGTCGAGCCGGCGCGCACGCTCGGGCACTACGGCGGCAACATTGATTTCAGCGCCGTCGGTGTCGGGGCGAAACTGTGGATCACGGCTTCCGTGCCGGGCGGCGGCTTCTTCATCGGTGACGTCCACGCGACGATCGGCGACGGAGAGGTCTGCGGCACCGGGGCCGAGACCGGCGCGACGGTGTCGCTCCGGCTCAACAGGCTTGCGGGGGCCGGGTCGATCCTGCCCACCGTCGAAGACGCTGACAGGCGGCTGTGGGTCATCGGCGTTGGCGCGTCTGTCGAAGAAGCACTGAAAGAAGCGACCGCCTACTGTGTAGCGCGGGTCGCCGAGCACGCCGGAGTCAGCAAGGATGAGGCGTACCTCTCCGTCGGACTGCTGTTGAATGTCAAGGTGTGCCAGGTCGTGAACCCGCGAACCAGCGTTGCGGTGTCGCTCGACGGCGGACTCGACCGGGTGCTCAGGGTCGCAGGATCCGAACGCGCAACCTCGTAGGTGAAAGGAACCGCAGTGAACCTCAGAACAGTGCTCGGTGATGTGAGCGTTGACCGTATCGACAGGGTGCTGCCGCACGAGCATCTGCTCTGCGACTTCAGCCCGGTGACGGGCGACCGCAATCACATCTTCAACAACCCCGAACTCGCTGTTCGCGAGCTCGGCTACATGAACGAGGATCTCCCGCCGGCTGCTGACAGGCAGCACGCGATCGTCGAGGTGACGCTCCGCGATCTCGGCCGTGACCCCGAGGGGATGCGCCGCATTTCGCGGGAGTCTGGCCTGCACGTGGTGATGGGCACGGGCTGGTACCTCGAGCCCTACTACCCCAAGCAGGTCTATGAGGTCTCCGCTGAGCGGCACGCGGCCCAGATGATTCAGGAAATCGAGGAGGGGGTGCTCGTCGCAGACGGGACGCGGATCCGCGCTGGTGTGATCGGAGAGATCGGCACACACGGCGGGACGCTCTCGCCTGCGGAGGAACGAGTGCTGCGCGCGGCCGGGCGGGCGTCAAACGCGACGGGTGCCGCGGTCACGACGCACGCCTTCATGTACCCGACCGGGGTCGATCAGCTGAGCATTCTCGAGGAGGAGGGGGTCGACCCGCGGCGCATCGCCATCGGGCACGTCGATACCTTCCTCGACCACTCATACCTCACGGGGCTGCTCAACCGGGGCGTGTACCTGCAATTCGACACCTGCGGTCGCGAGCACCTCATGCCCGATAGCCTGCGGGTGGAGATGCTCGTGCGCCTCATCGATGAGGGCTGGGCTGATTCGCTGCTCATCTCGAGTGATCGCTGCCACATGACCGACCTGAAGATTCGTGGCGGGCTCGGCTACTCGTGGGCCGTTGCGGGCTTCTGCGACCTGCTTCGTGCGGCGGGGGTTGCTGAGCCAGTGGTGGATCAACTCACCAGGGAGAACCCGCTGCGGTTGCTGACCGGGGTGCACTCCGCGAACCGGTAACAGACGCAACCGGTGCCGTTGGTGCCGCCCGAGCTTCAGGGGCGGCACCAACGGTGCTCTGCGGGAGGGCAGTGGCGGCCCTACCCGAGCGTGAAGCCGAGCAGCACGGCACTCGCACCCGCGGCGAGCACGCCAATAATGATCAGGAGCGTGCCGTTCCGGCGCAACTGTGCCGGATGCGCATGCGTCGGATCTGTGGGGTCGTAGGCCACGACGCAGGCACCTCCGTAGACCGCCCGCAGTACCTTCACTCGGGTCTGCCCGAAGCGTTCAACGCCGTCTGGGGTGCGGAACCGATACTGGTGCGACGAGAACCGCAGTGCCGGGCCGATCCACTCGCCCCGCACGGTCTCCCAGTGCTTGGGAACGAGCCTGCGAAGCCGGACTCCCGCGAGCACGACGAAGCCCGAGGCGATGATGAGCATCACGCACGCAATGTACACAGGAGCCTCCCTCAGATCGCGGCTTACAGCAGGCCGCGTTTAGCTGCGCTTTGGAGCGCCTCGGACTTCGACGAGGCCCCCAACTTGCGGTAGATGGTGCGCAGTTGGGACTTGAGCGTATTCAGCGTGACGAACAGTTCCTGCGTGATCGCTGGCCGCGACAACCCCTGCGCGAGGAGCCGAACGATCTCGAGCTCACGATCAGTGAGGTGCTGCTCGCGCGCTGGAAGCCGCTCGAAATACGCGTCAGGGGGAGGCGGTTGTTCGGGCCACCAGTCGAGGTGCGTACGGCCGACCTCAGCGACGTCAGCGGTGAAGAAGTAGATCTCACGGTCGCGGATCGGTTCGACGAGGTGCTGCAACTCCCGGAGCGCGTCGACCGCCGCCGCCTCATCGCCGAGCGTGAGGTGCGCTTTGGCCGCGATTGAGACGCGCCACAGTTCCGTGCGGCGCAGCTCGAGCGTTTCGCTTCGTACCGCCCACGTCAGCTGGACGGCCACCTGCGGGTCGCCAGCCCAGACCTCGAGCAGCGCGAGCGCGAGCTTTGAGATGAAGTGTGTGCTGTCGGCTGCGCTGATGAGTTCGCGCGCCTCGCGGGTGGCACCCGTGTAGAGCTTGTGGCAACCGAGCGCAAGGGGGAGCACGCTGCCAGAGAACCCTTCTCCTGGAATCCTCGGGAAGGGGAGCGCCTTCAAGCTCTCGAGTCGCGAAGGGATGCGGGAGTGGGCACCTGCTCGATCATGGACCTGGTACACCGCGAACACGTAGAACG
>NZ_JBLUNZ020000058.1:0-9250 GCF_048061935.2 Leucobacter sp. BZR 635
CCACATCTCACCGATCTTCGAGATGTCGAGCGCGGCAAGCTGACGGTGCGCGAGCTGTATGTTCGGCTCGATGAGGATCTTCGTGAGGTTCGCAGAGGCATCGATCGATGGTTCGATCCAGCTCGTGGTTCGCGTCACCGCTTCGGCACGGTCAAGCAGCATGCGAGCGATCTGCGGGTCGCCAAATGAGGCCTCGATGAGCGCGGAACGAGCGAGGGCGCTCCGGTGGAGCATTTCGAGGCCCGGGGTGGTGGATCTCGCGAGGCACTCGGCGAAATGCTGTTTGGCGCGACCGAAATCGCCGGCAACCATTGCGGTGATTCCCTGCTGCAGCGCGAGAAACTGTGGCCAGCTGTTGCGGCGGTCGCCAAACGGCTGAATGACAGCGAGGTCGCCGCGGAGCACATCGTAGAGGGCGAGGGCCTCGACCGAATAGCCGCGCAGCCGCAGATCGTTGATGTAGCCGAACCGCATCATCAGCCCAGCTGGGTCGCTCGTCTCCTGCATCGTGTTGAACACGGCGGGTTCGAAGTAACGCTGCTCTCTCGTTGACGCGAGAAAGACACGAAACCCGGAGGTGACGTCTTGTGCGCGAGGGTCTTCCGCGACAATGTCGTCGAGAATGTGGCCGAGCACGTCTGCCTGGATTCCATACCAAATGGTGAGGCTGTGCTGGTTAAAGATGGCCCGAGCTGCACCAAAGTCTCGCCGTTCGTAACTCGCTTGGAACGAGTGCACGACCTGCCCGGGCTCGCGTTCCTGCGCGGGTGTTGACTGAAATCCTTCTAGCACGCCGTCCTCGATTAAGTTGCGCACCTGAAGTCGAAATCATCAGTGCAATTGTTGCCTTTCCGATGACTTTACAGTCCTCAGCGACTTGTCGTGCTGTGCAAATGCTAGGAGCAGCTGGTCGGCACGAAAACAGGGTGATGGGGGAGGGTGAATTAGGTTCGTTACCCGGTAAAACAGGCATTTCTTCCATCAGCCTAGATGCCGTGCCCCGTCAAAACTCGGGGCCAGCACAGGGGATGGGGATCGATGCGTTACACAACTGCAAGCCGAGTGATGCTTCAGTCGATGTCGGCCCTACTCGCACTGAGCTTCGTCGTCGCGCCAGCCGAGACCGCGCCGGCGCAGACGGTGACCTCGATGACGCAGCCGGCCCCGCCAGCCCAGCCTTCTGTGCTCGGCGAAGACGATTCACCCGCTGCTCCGGGCGAGGGCGGGAGCATCCCTGCCCCCGAAGCGCCGCCGGCCGACTCGAACCCAGAAAATGTCGATGCCCCGAGCGGCGAGAACGACTCCGAGGGCGCTGGCAGCGATGCCAAGCCCGGCGCTGCGCAACCTGATGCTGCCGGCGACGGAGCAGCAGTGCCAGCAGACCCGGCCCCGGTGCCGGCCCAACCGACGCTGCCAGAGACCTACTCGGGCGAGCAGTATTGTGCCCCTGGCAAGTACTACATCGTTTCCCAGGACCACGAACAGAAGCGTGGCGGAGGACTCATTCCGCGCTGGACGACGACGAGCTACGCGCAAATTCTTCAGGGCAGCTACAACGGTGACACCTTTCAGGTGTCGTCTTCACCGAGCCGGAGCCCGCGGGTGGAGGTTGACTCGCGCGGGATTCGAGATGACGGCAGATCCGTCAACTCCCTCGGGGTCACTTCCGACGGGACGTTCTACTACACCGTTCAGAACCCGAACGGGCTCGCGTCGAGAGAGTACGACATCTGGCGATTCACGCCGGAAAGCGGCGACATCACCCGCGGCGGGAAATCTGAGAAAGTCGTGTCGAACGGCTCCAACCCGTCGCCCGAAGCGTTTGTCGCCGGCGCCGTCGATCCGCTCAGCGGCGACTACTTCTTTGGCTACTACGAGAACGGTACCGGCTCCTCCGGGGTGATCTCGCTGACCGTGTATCGCCACAAGATTGGGTCGAACACCTCCGCGAAGGTCGCGACGTTTACCACCCCACGCGGGGTGAATAATGGCGCGCCGAGCGGCAACGGCGACTTCGCGTTCAACTCAGAGGGAGACCTGATCTTCATCGCGAGCGCGAAGAAGGATCGTGGCCGGCAGGACGGTACGACCGTCGGCACGATCTCGGCTGAGCTGCTGCAACGGGCACTCGACGGGTCGAGCTCGCGGAGCTACCAGCTCGAGCGTGGGGCCATCCGAAACGGGCTGCCGCTCGACGGCGACGCACCGTTCAACGGCATCGCCTTCACCGAGCAAGGCGACATTATTGTCGAGCAGGGACAGATGAATCGCATGAAGAACGCGATCACCTTTGACAACTTGTTCAGGACGCCGAGCAACATCGGTGCGAAGGGCAGCCCAACCGACCTTGCCTCGTGCACGTCACCCCCAACGCTTGAGGTGACCAAGAACGTCGTCGAACGCTCACAGGTCGGTGACCAGTTTGAGCTCACCGCCGAATGGCACGAGGGTGAAAATGATACGCCACAGCCGCTCGGGTCCGCGGTGACCGAGGGAAGCCAGACCGGCGTCCAGGAGGAGTCGCTCGGCCCGATCCCGATCCGCAGCGACGCCTGGTACACGATCACCGAGAAAGGGTCCGCCGGAGCGAACCTCGCGGACTACTCGACGACCTTCGCCTGCACCATCGGCGGGCAGGGCGTTGACGTCAAGCGTCTCAGCGATACCTCCTATCGAGTGAAATACCCGAAGGTGACCTCTGGCCAGGGCGAGTCACTGAAGTGCCAGTTCACGAACGGGCCCATGCGCCCGAACCTGACGGTGTCGAAATCAGCAGACCCGACGAGCGGCACCGCAGTGTCAGCGCAGCAGCAGGTCACCTACAGCGTGAAGTTCGACAACTCGAGCGGCTCAGCCCCGGCACCGGTCGCCTATACCGATCATCTCGCCGATGTACTCGACGACGCCGACTGGGTTGCCGGGCCAACCATGTCAGGTGGAACCGGGGTCACTGCCACAGCACAGGACCTCGACCCGGCAAGCGGCGCGGTCACCGGCACGTCACCCCGGATTGACTTCGCCGGGAGCGTTCCGGCACGCACCTCGATCACCGCGACCTACACCGTCAAGGTCAAAGAGCACACCGACCCGCGCACCGACACAGCTGACGCAACTGACTTTGAACTTCGCAACAGCGTTACCGAGCAGGGGCAACCGCTTCCGCCCACGTGCGACGCAGATGGTGGGCTCTGCACCGTCCACCCGGTTCAGGCGTGGCAGGTGACAAAGGCTGCGGTGCCAGACGACGCGGTGACCGTCGGGCGGAACGGCATCGTGAGCTATAAGCTCACCGTCGACAAGCTCGGCCGCAACTTTGACCTGCCAGACGTGGTCGTCACTGACGACCTCACCGACGTGATGCGCGCAGCGAGCTGGGCGCCGAACGCCGCCGCGAACACCGACGCTGGCACCAAGGTGTGGGGTCTGTACTTCTATGACGAAGACGGCAAACTGGTCTCGGAGGTGACGCGGCCAGACCCGACAGGGACGCCGCCCACCCCTGCGTGGACCCAGCCGGGCTCGCCGGAATTCGCGGACATTGAGAAGGCTGTTCCGCCGCCGTCGTTCGACGCGGCAGCGGGCACCTGGACACTGCAAACGGCGGCGTTTGACATGCCCAAGAACGTTGCGTCCGCGGAGGTGTGGTTCGCGGTCGAAGCCGGCGTGCTGCCTACCGAACCAGGGTGGGATCCGCACCCGTCCGCCGGCGGGGTCGTTCCGAACGGCACCGAATTTACCAACAGCGTCACCGCGGCAGCGGCAGTACCGCCGCTCGCCTGCGTCACTGGTGAGCCGGGCACGATGGATCCGGCTGCGTGTGAGGTCTCGAACACCTACTCCTCGCCCTACTTCGAGGTGCGGAAGCTCAGTAGCGAGCGGATGCCGGACTCGGCCGAGCTTTACGTGCTGGCAGGCCAGGAGTTCGAGTTGCGCGCCGACGACCAGGGCGTCATGAGTGGCTCCAAGCCAGCCGGGACCTGGACGTTCGGGCCGGCAGCTTCTGGCCCGAAGCAGGGCGTGTGGCAGGCGAGTAATCTCCCCGCGGGCACCTACTGGCTGCTCGAGACGAAGGCTCCGACGCATCAGATCGGTGCGGACGGCAGCAGGGAGCCCGTCGCCGGCGTCCAGTTGCTCGCCGAACCAATCAAATTTCAGGTGGGCGATGCTGCGACCAATAACGAGATTGACGTGTTCGCCCCCGACGGCTCCCTCGCCGACCGCTGCCTGCCGGCTGACGGGCCGCAGCGGGTGACCGCCTGCGTCGACCAGGCCGGAGTCGTGATGAGTGTCGTGGATCCCAAACTCGTCCCACTACCGATGACGGGTGGCCCAGCCATGCTCGGGGCGAGCCTGTGGGCGCTGTCCCTGCTCAGCCTGGCCCTCCTCGCCACCATGTACTTCACCCGGCGAAAGAAAGAGTCATCTGATGACTAACACTTCACTACTTCCCACGACGAACAACCAACCCCCTCTCGAAAGGAACCTCGTGTCCCCAAAGCCACGAAAAGCCGGCTGGGTCGCTCGACTCACGGCACTTGCAGGAGCAGCGCTCCTCGTACTGTCTGGAGCTCAGGCGGCTTCGGCCGCAGAGCCACTCACGGTCGACCCCGCCAAGCAGGGCAGCCTGAACATTCACAAGTTCGAGCAGCCCGATGACATCGGCGGCGAGGGCGACGGCACCCAGCAGGACACCACCGGCCTTACCCCCATCGAGGGCATTGGCTTCACGGTGAAGCTCATCGATCGCGCCGAAGTGGATCTCGCGACGAACGCGGGATGGCAGAAAGTCGCCGGCCTCAACGGCGACGTGAACCAGGCCACTGCGCTCGGCTTCGACGCAACGCAGCCCGCACCAGACGAGCTCTTCACTGACGCGAACGGTGACGCAGTCTTCTCCAACCTCCCGGTTGGTCTCTACCTCGTCACCGAGACGACGAGCAACGGCTACACCCCCGCTGTTCCGTTCATCGTGACCGTGCCGATCACTGACCCCGAGAGTCTCGACAACTGGCTGTACGACGTGCACCTGTACCCGAAGAACTCCAAGGGGAACACGAAGACCGCCGAGGATTCAGAGTCTGTGAAGCTGGGCGACGTCATCGACTGGAGCATCCGCGGTGATATCCCCCGCGGCGGCACACTGAGCGGCTACCAGGTCGCGGATACGCTCGACTCGCGCCTCGAATACATGCCGACCGCTGAGGTCTCGCTGGCAAACGCTGACTCAGTCTCGCTTGCTGCAGAGGACTACGTCATCGACTTTATCGACTCGACCGACCACCCCGAAGTACCTCGCGGGCAAGTACGAGGTCAACACCGTGCTCGTGACCTTCACGAAGACTGGTCTCGTGAAGCTCGAGGAAGCTGGCAAGGCGAGCGGCACCTCCCAGGTGCAGGTCGACATCAAGACCAAGGTCATCTCACTCGGCGATGGCGTCATCACCAACTCGGCAGTCATCTACCCGGACGGCCCCTCGGTCGACTGGACACCTGGCGATCCCGAAAACCCGGAGAACCCCGGCACAGAGGTGCCCGGCGTGACCTCGAAGTGGGGCAACATCGTCTTCACGAAGACCGATGACGAGGGCAACTCGCTCAAGGGCGCAGAGTTCCAGGTCTTCCTCACCGAGGCCGACGCACGTGCGAAGACGAACCCGATCGGGATCGTCATGGATGCCGACGGAAACCCCATCGATCCGCCCCAGACCACCTTCGTGAGCGATGACAGCGGCGAGGTCCGCATCACCGGCCTTCGGTACTCGACCTGGGCAAACGGCGTTGAGGTCAAGCCCGGCGACGTGGGCTACCAGTCGTACTGGCTCGCAGAGACCAAGGCTCCCGAGGGCTTCACGCTGCTCGCCGAGCCGATCCAGGTCGAGGTCAACAGCCTCGAGAACCCGGTCGTCGTCTCCGGCGCCGAGGGGAACAACGACGACAAGCTTGAAAACGTCGTCAACGTGCCGAACAACGGCGGCTTCGAACTCCCGAAGACCGGTGGCGCGGGCACCTGGTTCCTCACCGCAGGCAGCATTCTGCTCGCCCTCGGTGCCGCTGCAATGCTGATTCGCCGCGTCCGCGGTAACAGCGCGAGCTAAGCCTCAGCGCAGCGCATAGCTGTCGTGGAGTCCTGAGTTGTGGCATCCCCATCCCCCCCAAACCACAACTCGGGGCTCCACGATGTTCTCCCTCCGCCCGAACTGAATGGACGTGATGTGACGATCCCGCACGGAGCGGTCGAGACGACCAAGCAGCAACCGGCCCGGCGCTCGCCGCGGGCGAAGCTCGTCGAATCGATCATCATCCAAGTGCTTGTCACGGCGTCCCTCACCACCGGCCTATACACCGCAGCCGCGAACTGGTTCTCAACGAACAACCACAATGCGGTGCTTTCCGGGTACCTTGAAGCGCTCGAAGAGACCCCAGACGAGGAGCTTCGCGCGGCCAGGGAACAGGCGGAAGTGTACAACTCGTTCATGCCGCAGGGCCCCCTGCGCGACCCCTTCTCTGCCAGCAACAGTGCGGAACAAGAGAACGCGGGGTACGAAGCATACGAGGAGCTCTTGCGAGTCTCGCCGAGCGACGCGATCGGGCGCATCCGCTATCCCGACGTCGATCTCTCGCTCCCGATCTACCACGGCACCAGTAATGAGGTGCTGAGCAAGGGAGCGGGGCACCTGTATGGTTCTTCCCTCCCGATCGGTGGGCCGAACACCCACACCGTACTCACCGCGCACTCCGGCCTCGTGCACGCTGGGCTCTTCACCCCCATCCTCAAATCTGAGGTCGGTGACACGTTTTCAGTCGAGGTGCTGGGCGAGACGCAGTGGTACCGGGTTGAGAGCGTCGACACCGTGCTACCGACGGAAACCGAGTCGCTACGCATCGTGCCCGACAGGGACTACCTCACGCTCATCACCTGCACCCCGCTGTCGGTGAACACCCACCGCCTGCTCGTCCGTGGTGAGCGAATTGAGGCACCCGAATCATCGTTCACCCCCGAGGTCGCGGGCGACGGGCTTGAAGCGGGGTTCCCCTGGTGGCTCGTTGGCACTGTCGGCGGATCCGCCCTGACCGCCTGGTACCTGTTTGCACCTAGGCGTCGACAGTAACGAAAATGTTCTCCTCCGGCCGTTCATCAAGAAATGATAGGTTGGCGGCATGATGAATCGGGCCAGTGGGGCGGTGTTCGCCCCGAAATCGTGGGGGATGCTCCACACCGGCACGAACGGTTACGTCTCGACGTGGGGCGCAATGCTCTCCGGCACCACGCCTTCTCTGGCCGCTGCCTAGCCCCGGCCACCTGCTGAGATTCACCGCGCGACCCTGAACGCGCGCCGCGATGATTCCTGCCCTGGCTGGGCGATGCCCCTCGCACGCATGCCATCTGGAGACCCCTGTGACCTCATCGACCACCCGACCCACGTTCCCTCGCCACGGCGGCTTTACTGAAGCCCGACGCATCACCGCCCTGCTGCGGAAGGAGACTGTCGGCGGCATCCTGCTCGTGATCGCCGCGCTCGCCGCAGTGGTCTGGGCGAACTCGCCCGCCGCTGCCAGCTACTTCGCGCTTCGCGACTTCACCATCGGCTACGAGCCCTGGCACCTCAAGCTCTCGCTGGGGGCATGGGCGGCTGACGGGCTGCTCGCGATCTTCTTCTTCCTCGTGGGTCTCGAGCTCAAGCGCGAGTTCATCGCCGGCGACCTGAAGCGCTTCCGCACCGCGATCGTGCCGATCGCAGCCGCGCTCGGCGGCGTCGCTGTGCCGGCGCTCGTCTACTTCTTCATTGCCGCCCAGGACGATGCGTTGCGCGACGGCTGGGCGATCCCGACCGCCACCGACATCGCCTTTGCCGTCGCCGTGCTCGCGATCATCGGTTCGCACCTGCCGCCGGCCCTCCGCATCTTCCTACTGACGCTCGCCGTCGTCGACGACCTGCTCGCGATCAGCATCATCGCCGTGTTCTACACCGACCGCATCGAGGTGCTGCCGCTCGTCCTGTCGCTCGCGGTCATCGCGCTCTACGGGCTCATCGCGCAGCGCTACCGGGTCTTCTTCGGCACCCGAGCGTTCGCGGCCTGGGTGGTGCTGCTGCCCATCGGCGTCGTCGCGTGGGCGCTCATGCACGCGTCGGGCGTGCACGCGACAATCGCGGGAGTGCTGCTCGGCTTCACGATCCCGGTGCTGCATCGCCGCGCGGACCGGGATGCCCAGTCGGGCCAATCGGGCCAGCCCGCCCAGCCCGCCCAGCCCGGGCTCGCCGAGGAGTTCGAGCACCGCTTCCGGCCGCTCTCGGCAGGCTTCGCCGTGCCAGTGTTCGCGTTCTTCGCCGCGGGGGTATCCGTCGGCGGCGCTGAGGGGATCCGCGCCGCGATGACCCACCCGCTCACCCTCGCGATCGTCGCCGCCCTCGTGCTTGGCAAGCCGGTCGGCATCCTCGCCATGACCTGGCTCACCACGAAGCTGTTGCGCACGAAGCTCGACCCCGAGCTGCGGTGGATCGACATGATCGGAGTCGGGCTCCTCGCCGGTATCGGGTTCACCGTATCCCTGCTCATCGCGGAGCTGAGCTTCGCGCCCGGGTCTGCCGAGGCGGACACCGCCAAGGTCGCGATCCTCACCGGCTCCGTGATCGCCGCCCTCCTCGCCGCCGCCCTCCTCGCGATGCGCAACCGCCAGTATCGACGAATCGCGCTCCGCGACGCGGTCGACGCGAATGCGGACGGCATTCCCGATGTGTACCAGCGGGCGGAGTAGCGCGGGGCGGGTGCGGGTCGATCCTGAGACCGGGAGCCGCGCGCATCCGAGGCCGGAACGCGGCAACGGAACGCCGAGCGTCTCAGTGTGTGCACCGAGTTCACATCATCGGAGTAACCTGCTAACGAACGGACGAGCCGGGAGGAGTGCGAACCATGCCTGAGGGAGCATTCTTGTTCGAGCTCGCACGGGCCGAGAGCGCGGTCGTGCCCGAGCAGGTGGTCGTCTCACGGATCCTCCTCGGGCCTGAAGTCACCCTTTCGCACCCAGACGCGGCGCTACCGCCGGTCAGGATCGGGATCGATGCTTCGGCATTCGAGATTGCCGCGAAGCTCCGCGAGGAATGGTCGGTGCCCGTCGACGACGAGGTGCTCGCGGGGGAGGAGGTCGCCCCGGAGCACGTTGACCTTTCCGTGCGCTGGCGTGAGATCCACCGCGATCTCAGCCTCACGGGGGTGCTGCGCAACGCCGACTCCAGGGCGCAACTCACACAGG
>NZ_JBLUNZ020000059.1:0-41284 GCF_048061935.2 Leucobacter sp. BZR 635
CGAACTCGATGCGGCGACGAGCAGCGCGCTCGTCAGCGGTGTCTTTCGCGAGCGCGAGGTCACGGTGGCACTGCCGCTGCTCGACGGCAGCTACGAAATGTGGGACGCGGTGTACGTGTGCATCGACCGCGCGCGAAGCCAGCGCGCGACAGAGCTCACCTGATTGCCGAAACTGCCCGATACCGTGCTCTAAGTTGCTGGTTCCGCCAGAAGATCATCGATGGGTGGTTGGTTTAGCGGACGCGGTATCGGAATTCCTCAGGAGGGGCCCGATAGAGTAGAACCGCTTGACCGCCGGAGTGGCCGGGAGGCGGAGCCGGTCGTCGACGCAATCACACAGAAAACGGCATTTCCATTGGGTGCCGCGTTATTGCACGCAGGTGCAGACAGGAAACTGATATCCATGGCGAAGTATCGAGTACAAAACCCCGCAACGGGTGAGATCATCGAGAGCTTCGAATCTGCGACCGACGCTCAGGTTGAGGAACACCTCGCCAGCTCGGACGCCGTCTTCCGCGAGTGGCGAGAGCGCAGCGTGCAGGAGCGCGCGGCTGTCGTGAAGCGGGTCGCCGAGATCTTTGCGGAGCGCCGCGAGGAACTCGCAGAGATCATCGCCGTCGAGATGGGCAAGTCCATTGCCGAGAGCCTCGACGAGGTCGATTTCGCGACCGACATCATCGAGTACTACGCGGTGTACGGCCCCGGCCTCATCACGGACTACGAGATCCCGAGCACGATCCCGGGCAAGGCCATCATCGAGCAGCTGCCCGTCGGCGTGCTGCTCGGCGTGATGCCGTGGAACTTCCCGTACTACCAGGTCGCCCGCTTCGCGGCGCCGAACCTCGTGCTCGGCAACACGATCCTGCTCAAGCACGCCGACATCTGCGCGAAGTCGAACCTTGTGATCCAGGAGATCATGGAGCAGGCTGGCGTGCCGGTCGGCGGCTACCAGGCCGTCTTCACCTCGCACGACCAGATCGCCACCATGATTGCTGACCCCCGCGTGCAGGGTGTCTCGCTCACCGGCTCCGAGCGCGCAGGCGCGATCATCGGCGCACAGGCGGGCACGCACCTCAAGAAGGCCGTGCTCGAGCTCGGCGGCATCGACCCGATGGTCGTGCTCGACAGCGACAACGTCGCAGAGATCGCGAAGACCGCGTGGGAGTTCCGCACGTACAACGGCGGCCAGGTCTGCAACTCAAACAAGCGGATGATTGTCATGGCCGACATCTACGACGAGTTCGTCGCCGAGCTGAAGAAGCTCGCTACGGGCCTCACCCCGGGCGACCAGCTCAACCTCGGCGAGGGCGAGTTCGCTCCGCTCTCGACGCGTGCAGCGGCTGAGACCGTCAACGCGCAGGTACAGCGCGCGGTTGCAGAGGGCGCGACCCTCGAAGCCGGCGGCGTGCTCTCGGACGGCCCCGGCGCGCACTACTCGCCCGCAGTGCTCACGGGCGTGCCCCGTGACTCGGCGTCGTACCAGGAGGAGATCTTCGGCCCCGTCGCAACCGTGTACAAGGTACACAGCGACGAGGAGGCGCTCGAGCTCGCGAACGACTGCGCGCTCGGCCTGGGTGGATCGGTGTTCTCGACCGACGAAGCACGCGCGGCGCGCGTCGCCTCGAAACTTGAGGTTGGCATGGCGCACGTGAACATCATCGCGGCTGAGGCCGCGGAGATCCCGTTCGGCGGCGTGAAGCGCTCGGGCTTCGGCCGTGAGATGGGCCCGGTTGGCATCGGAGAGTTCGCGAATAAGCGACTCTACTTCGTGTCTGCCTAACTCTTCGGCGAGATGCTCCAGTGGGGGCGCGGGCTTCGGCCCGCGCCCCCACTGTGCGTTGTGGGTGAGACGCCTGATGCGCAATCACGTTCCGTTTGGCCTCGGACCCACCCTGCTCGCGCACGTTCGGGGGCCGAACGGAAAATTCAAACCCGCGAGATCTCGCGGTTCTGGGGGGAATTGTTCGGGGGCGGGATGTGCCGTGCCTGAACAGGGGAGCGGCGCAGCCTATGGTTGGTGAGACAGGAAAAACAATGGTTTCGGATAGCCAAACGAGAGGTTCGAGCCGTCCGAACACGGATGCCAGAGGGGAAGACTGTGAACACTGCTTCGCCAGAAGTGAGCGGTACGAGCTCAGACACACGAGACACGATTGAAGCCTTTGCCGAGGGGCTGCGAGACCTGAGGATCGCCGCGGGAAACCCTACACTCGCCGCGATCAGCGACCAGACCGGAATATCAAAGAGCGTCATCTCTGTCGCATTCTCTGGCAAGGCGCTCCCGACCGAGAACACGGTGCTGAAGCTCGTGGGACTGTTCCAGGGAAATCCCAAAGAATGGCGCAGTCGCCGGAACGCGCTAGACCCGCGAAACAACATCGGAGAAGGTGGGTTTGAAGCCGCGCAGACGGGGCGTCGCTTCTCGCTCATGCAGACCCTGTCCATTGCGGCCGGGGCTGCGCTCATTGGCGCGCTCGCGACCGGCCTCACGATGAACGCACTGGGCGTCGGCGCCGCAGAAGCCGCCGGAGACCAGCGCCACCTCACCGCAGCGGACAACGGAGTAGACCCAATGCTGACGAGCTGTCGCGATGATGCGGTGATCGCGGCATCTGAGGCGCGCCTGAACAATCTCGTGCACGTGCAACTCATGTACTCGAACGACTGCATGGCGGTGTGGGGCCGGGTCACCCGCTACGACGACAAGACCGAGGGCAACACCATGACGATGCGCGTGTGGCCGCTCGATGATCCCGAGAGCGAGCGATCGCAGTCGCGCACCGACATCGGGCTGCAGTCGCTCTACACCCCGATGATCATTGAGCCGGATACCGCGGCACGCATTTGCGGACAGGCCACAATCATGGTGGACGGCAAGACCGAGGACCTCGGGCCCAAGCTATGTATCTGACACACGCACATCACAGCAGTTACTCTGCTCCAGCTGTGCGGGGTAGAACCGGATCCTTTCTCTCGATCTTGAGAACGCGATCGCACGCCCGCATAGTCGCGCTCGCCGCAGTGGGCGGACTACTCTTGTCGGGTTGCACGGGGGACCGCGGCACCGAAGCGACCACAGAGTGGCAGCAGTTCGGCCCGTTCGAGATTTCCGCCGCGCACGCCAGCGAAGCGGGTCTCGACGGTGAGGGGCAGGTTCGGCTCCCTAATGGCGCGGTTGCCACACTTGACGCTGAGGCCCTACTCGGGTCCGGGCGCGAACTGGCCCCGCTACCTGGTCGCGACGATTACACGATTACCGCAGAGCACTACTCGTACACCTTCGATGGTGACGAACCCGTGTTCGTCGGCGTGGTGCAGACGAGGCACACGATGCACTACCGCGGGTATACGGAGGACGAGTTCGTGACGTTTGTGCTCGGGATCAGTGCAGAGGAACACCCCCGCGAACTCTCGCGCACCCGAGTACTTCGCGGAGGGGAACACACGGCCACTATCGCCGGCCGTTCAGACCAGGGAGTGATCGCGGTGCAGCTCGCCGGCGCGCTCAACACCAACGTTCCGCACGACAGCAGGGTCATTGGTGTGGACGCGATCCGCGCCACGGAGGTCTGGGGCAAAGACCACGGGTATCCAAGGTACGGTGACGGCATCGCGACGTTCTACCTCGCGGGCAGTGCGGACGTGTGCGCTGCCGAGGTGCAGCGCTACGACGTAGCGAATGGGCTCGTCGAATCGGCCGAGCAATTTGCGAACACTGATGTCGCGACGGGCGGAACCTGCGTCACCGCCGCCTCTGGTTAAGTCGGGGATCCTGACGCCTTGTCAGGGGTTCGGGGCCAAACCGGGAAGAAGCGAAAAAGCCGAACACCTGCTGCCCTCACAGCGGTTGTGAGAGACAAGCTTCTTCCGAGACAGTATGACTGACCCCTACGGTAACCGGGAAGGGCAGTATCCGAGCGCCGTTGCCTACCCATGAGGCACCAACCTCGGGAGGCTGACACTTAGCGTGACTGAGTCGCCGGGGCGTACGCCCGAGGCGCGCGCTCAGCGGCACTCGGCATGCCGGACCGGTTCTCAAGGAAGAGATAGAGAAGCACGTATGAACTCGAACGATACGAACACCTCCGCTGAGTCGTCGACGCAGCCTGGCCGGGGCGTGCCCCCTCCGCCGGGCTTGGGAGCGCTCACTCCTCCTGACGCTCCACAGCTCGAACACGGACGCAAGAGAGCTTCGGCGGTAGCGGCGTCAGTGATCGCCGGGGTACTCGTGCTCTCGGGGGCGGGCGCGGCGCTTGCTCTGACGAACACCTGGCCATTTCAGGGCTCCTCAGGTGCCGACACCGCTGCTGCGCAGACCAGCAACGCCGGTCTCGAACAGGTCGCACCGCCCACATTCGCAGATGGAATCGAGCTGAAATGGAGCCTGGAGGGTGCCGACCTCCACCCCGACGGGCAGCTGACTGGCCACCTCCCAAGGATGCTCGGCAATATCAACGAGGCGAGCCGCTCGTACCAGCCGATCCAAATCGACTCTGGTGTGCTCCTCAACTACACGACCGAGGAAAGCCGTGGCGTGACGCCGCCTCGCTGGGCGCTCCTCGACGCAGAGCAGGGAGACGTGCTGTGGGATGACGCGGCCGCGGGGGATCCACTCTCATGCGCCGTGTCCCCCGACGGGGCTGAAGCCGCGTGCAGCTCGCTGCTCGGGGGCGACGCCCAGCTGAGCACGGTGGGCGAGCAGGGCATTGGGTTTGCGGCGCACGCAGAGTTCGGCAGCGTTCGCTACTCCACCGACGGAATCGAGGTGCTGCGAGAGGAAGCCATCGACAAATTCTCGGCTGAGGGCCAATACGTCGGCAGCGAAGCCGTGGGCGGGATATTCGCCGGGAGTGTGGGAAACGCGCGCGTGCCTGATTGCGTCTGGCTCTCCGGCGCCGGGCAGATCTCATACATCGGAACCGGCTGCGACGCACCGCGGGAGGAGGTGCTCGTAGAAGTTGACGCGTTTACCTGGAGCGTCCTCGGAGAGGAAAACGAGCTTCTGCTCATCTCCAGTGATGGCGGAACCAGAGTCTTCGACTTGGCTACTCGTGAGCAGCTCTGGGCCTTTCCCGGCGGGATGCCTGGCAATCTTCAGTACCCAAATCTCGTGCAGCAAGGCGAGGAACAGGGCGTGCTGCTCCGCCGTAACGGGGACGAGGGATCGGGGTATGCAGTCGTTGGACTTCGCAGTGGCACCGAGGCTCCGCTCGACATCACTGGGGGTACGGTCGTCGTCGCGGCGAACGAAGTGCTCGTGTTCAACACCGAAGAAGGGCTCGGGGCTGACGCCCGCTCGGTCTCTAGCGTTGAGGTGTTCGACGGGGTAACCGGGGAATGGCAAGGTGCTTTTGAGTTCCCAGAGATCACGGATATTAGTGAGATTACCGGCGGGCCGCTGGGCGTACTCATCGGTCACCCGAAGTGTGTGGACTGCACGACCGCCGAGGGCTCACACATCATTGACCGTTATTCGTTTCTCGGCCCAGCGGAGAGCGCGGCAGGCGCAACGCTCCAGCGGGCTTCCGATGTGCAGATTTCCACGGCTATCCCTGCGGCGTGCCCGGCGGACACTGTGCTGCTCGCTTGGGCTGAACTGTCAGACGGTTGGGTGCTCGTATGCGGCATCACCCTCACCGAGCCCAGTTACCTCGTCTACCAGCCGGCGGATGGCACCCCTCGCAGCTATTCCCAGGGCGCGACGCAGCCGGCGAGCCCCGAGGCAAGGGGAGCTCTGCACTTCGATGAGCGGCTCGGGCGTTACATTGCACAGATGAGCGACGGCAGCGTGCTCACGCTCGACTACGACATCGGTACGCTCACCGTTCGCGACAGCGCCGGTGAGAAGACCGCCGACCAACAGCGACTGGTCCGCTACATTTTTGTCCTACTGGGCAGCGACGTGCGCACGGTTGAGGACGTATCGAAGGAAGCTGGAGCATTCTCGGTGCAGGCGCCAGGGGAGACAGCTGAAGATCAGGTTCGCTACATGATCGAGGTCCTCGAGAAGGCCTACGCCGGTCGCGCGCTGGTCAAGGATGCGCTTCCAAAACTTGAGCATTGCACCGCACCAGCCGGTGGCTACGGCGACAGCATCGCCACCATGCAAGCGGTGCGGGAGAACCGTGCTGAACTCCTTGAAGCGCTCGATGCGATGCCCATCGATCGGATTCCGCAGGGACAACGTCTGCTTGACGAACTCGTCGACGCAATCCGGCACTCGCACGCGGCGAACGTCGAGTACGTCGCGTGGGCGGAGTCAGCAAATGTCGCCGGCTGTGCATCACTGTCTCAGGCAGGGAGAGCTTCCGCGAAGGCCTCAGACGGCCCGAAAGAGGCATTCGCGGAGCTCTGGAACAGCGCGGTCGCCCCAAAGTATGGGGTGCGCACATTCGACGCCGGGCACATCTAGATCGAACACCATCGCCGGCCGGGAGAGAGAGGTCTTCCCGGCTTGCACAGAAAGGCCAGCATGTACATTGAGAACCCGCATGACGCAGCTCGGCTCCTCGCCGACCCGACCACACCGGCCGAAACGCTCGCGGCCATTGCCAGCTCGCACCGCGACTTCTGGACCGCGGTCTCGCTGCACCCAAACGCCTACCCCGAGCTCATCGAGTGGATGCGACAACAGGGCTTCACGTCAGCACCGTTGCCAGCGCATCCGACGTCGGCCGTGCACGCGCCCGCTCCCAGAGCCCAGGCCAAGTTGCAGAAGTCTCGCAAAACCTGGCTTCTCATCGGAGCTGCGGCCGTCGCGGTCGCTGTCGCGGCAACAGCGGTCGGTGTCTCCCTGTTCCTCCGGCCAGACAAAAAAGAACTGGTGGACTCGCTGTCTCTGGTACGAGGCATTGATCCTGCCGAGGAGTTCTGCTTCACCGCGGTCGACCTGAAGCATCAGCTGGGCCCGACAGACCCTGCGGTGGAAGCCGCGGCCGGGGAAGACAAGCTCGGGATGTCGCCGTTCTTTGCCGATTGCGGCGACCCGCTCTACGGGCTGTCTTTCATTGATGTCCTCGGTGGTGAAGCAACGATGCTCGCTCAGCGAGGCTCTAAGCTCGATTTCTCTCTCGCGATTGACGGGGACTTCAGCGAGGCCGGCCTCTCCAATCAGCTGCGGCAACAGCCTGGCGGCGTGTGGGGTGACCAAGCTGAGCGCTTCCAATACACTCTGGCCGACGGGGTGGTGTATGCGAACGAGGCCGGCAGCGAGCCCCCGGGGCCACCAGCTAGTCGAGCCGACTCGCTGGCAGTGCATCCCGCAGCCTCGCAGCTCATGGAAGCGCTTGTCGAGAAAGAGCCGTTCTTTGTCACGGTAGGGAAGAGCCATGGGCTTACAGCGCAGCCGCTTATGCAGGATGTCGCGGTAACCGGGTTCGGGAGTGCTGTCAGTGAGCAGGACTCAGTCATGACGATGACTATCGCGTTTGCCCACGAGACAGACGCCGACGCCCGCACGCTCGCTGACCGCCTCGAAGGGATACTTGAACGTCTCTCTGCAGGGAGTAGTTCCCCCGTGTTTACGGTGGAACATCACGGAAAAGTGGTGCTGCTCAACTACCCAAATCCGAGCACAGACCTCACCCAGGTGTTCTGGGCGCTCCTCGCCGAACAGTAAGGGTGGGCCACAGGCCAGGGAAGTACACCAACGCCCCTGCTCGATCGGCCAGCCGCCCGCCTCACCCGACGGTGTCGATGACGAGCGGCGCGGTGAACACCTCGCCCGCGACCTGGAAATCAAGGAACAGTAGGTAGCGCCCCGGTGTGGGGGCGGTGATCTCGAAGGCGATGTGCGGCCCCGAGGTTGCGCCGGGCTGCGGGGCGTCGCCGTGCGGATGCACGTGCAGGTAGGCGAGGTCGCCGTCGCGCAGCGCGACGAGGTGCCCGAACGCCCCCAGGTACGGTTCGAGCGCCGTGACCGGTTCGCCGTCGCGGCTCACCGTGAACTGGAGTTCGCTGCCGTGGTTCGGGGTGATGGATCCGCTCACCGTGACGTCGTAGCCGCCGACGCTGGTTTCGGTGCGCGGGGTTGCCGGGTGGAGCGCGAGCTCGCCGGGGGTCTCCGCGGCGACCTCGACCGTTGCCGAGAGGGTGAGGCCTGCGCCGGTGGCGGTCGGGATGAAATCCGCGAACGCACGGTAGCTGCCGGGTGCGTCCCACTGCCACGGCACGGACCACGTACCTGCCGCGTCCATCGTGGGGTGCACGTGATGGAAGTGGGCACCGTCGCTGCGCGCGACGATGAGGTGCAGCTTCTTCTCGTGCTCCTCGGTGAAGTCAGCGACGGCGTCGCCGTCGGGACCGCTGATTACGAAGGAGAGGGTGCCGGGTTCGTTCGCGCTGCCTGGGGCGCTGACCTTGCCTATCCGGTAGCCGTCCTCTGTCTGTGCGAGGCCGAAGGTTGTCGACATGTCGTGGTCGGCGTGCGGATCCTGAGGCGTATGGCCCGTGTGGCCCGTGTGGTCCTTGTGGCCCGTGTGCTCAGCGTGCGGATCGTGTGCAGCGGTTCCCATGGTGTGCTCCTTAGATTGCGAATTGCGGTGCGGGAAGCTGGGGAGTCGCCGCACGTAACATTCATTGCAGCATACCCCGTGGGGGTATATGTTTGTTGTGAGCGACACAAGAAGAGTCGCAGCAATCGAAAGGTGATGTCAATGGGTCTGCTGGCAATCCGCGACTTCCGGCGGCTGTTCGCGGCCCAGATCGTTGCGCTCTTCGGAACCGGCCTCGCCACCGTCGCGCTCGGCCTCCTCGCCTACGAGCTCGCGGGCCCGAGCGCCGGCGCCGTCCTCGGCACCGCACTCACCATCAAGATGGTGATGTACGTCGTGATCGCGCCGCTGGCCGCGGCCTACGTTGATCGGCTGCCGCGCCGCATGTTCCTCGTGCTGCTCGATGTCGTGCGCGCCGGCGTCGTGCTCATGCTGCCGTTCGTCACCGAGATCTGGCAGATCTACGTGCTCATTGCGCTGCTGCAGTCCGCCTCTGCGGCGTTCACTCCGACGTTCCAGGCCGTGATCCCTGACATCGTCACAGATGAGGAGAACTACACGAAGGCGCTCGCCGCCTCGCAGGTTGCCACCACAATGGAGAGTCTGCTGAGCCCCGTGCTCGCGGCGGTCGCGCTGAGCTTCATGACGTTCAACGTGCTGTTCGTTGGTACCGCAGTCGGTTTCGCGCTCTCGGCAGTCTTGGTGCTCTCGACGCGGATCCCGAACGCGCGGCCCAGCGCGCACGCGGGTGCGTGGGATCGAGTGGCCTCCGGCGTGCGGACCTTCATGCGCACCCCGAGGCTGCGCGGCCTCATGGCGCTCAACCTCGTGGTCGCCGCGGCGGGATCCATCGTCGTCGTGAACACCGTGAACTTCGTGCGCGACGTGCTCGGCGGCGAGCAGTCCGGCGTCGCCTGGATGCAGGCCGCTTCGGGCGGCGGCACCCTCATCGTCGCGCTCATCGTGCCGCGGCTGCTCGGCAAGGTGGCCGACCGCAGGGTGATGCTCACCGGCGCGGTCGTGCTGCTTGTTGCGGTTGCCGGGGCCGTCGCGCTCGCTCTCTCGGGACTCGCGAGCTGGCCGCTCACCGCGGTCGTGTGGGCTGTCATTGGCGGCGGCATGGCGATGATTATCACCCCCACGGGCAGGGTGCTGCGCGGGTCGGTCGAACCGAACGCGATCCCGGAGGTGTTCGCGGCGCAGTTCTCGCTCTCGCACCTCGCCTGGCTCATCACCTACCCGATCGCGGGCTGGGTGGCGACGAGCGCCGGCTTCCTCACTGCGTGGTGGATCCTCGCCGGCCTTGCCGTGATCGGCGCAGTCGCGGCGGTCGCGCTCTGGCGGCCGGAGCCGGGGTTTGAGGTTGTCGCGCCGGTGGACGATGTGGCGGCGGGGCAGGGTGTGGCCGGCGCGGATCCCGAGCGCGCCGACGCTGCGCCGCACCGGCATGCTGGCCCGCGCGCTCATACCCGCGCCCACGCTCAGGCGCATGCTCACGCCGAGGATCCGCAGCACGGGCACCACGAAGTCGCGATCGCCGAGGGCACGCTCGTTGCCCTGCAGTGTTCCTGCGTGCGCCCGGTCTAGCTTGGGGCGGGTGTAGTAGGGCCCCGATTTAGTGCGGCATGCGGCGCGCCGACGATAGAGGCCGGCGCGCCGCGGCCCGGCGCTAGGCCGTCGCGGGGACCCCGTAGGTGAGCTTCATCGTCTCTGGCGAGGCCACGAGGGCCATCAGCGAACCGAACACCGCGCTCTCGCTGACCGCCCCCATGGAGCGTTGCGCGGTCTCGAGGGATGCCCAGCGGTAGTCGAGTAGCCAAGCGTTGTCGGCTCCGTCTACGCGGAACAGCTCGCGAGAGACGAGCCCGCCGAGGCTCGCGAGTTCCTCGTCGAGCGCGAGCAGCGCGGTTTCGAGGCTCTCGGTCGTGGTGTCTGGGAGGGTGGTGAACTCAATCATCTCGATGACAGACATCAGATTCCTTTCTGGGGTGCGGGTTGACCCGCAAAGCATTTGCTTAATGACCATACTGTAAACCACCTTACTAAAGTTGCGAGTCCGAGTGAATCTTGACTGTGAGAGCGCGGAAGTTGAGTCAGTCAGTAGCCCACGGCGATGACCCGCGAACGGAGCGAAGTCCCCGACCTTGACCGGGCGCCCGTCCCACGTGACTCGCGCTAGTGTGCGGTATCTCCGCGTGACTCCGGCGTGGCTAGGGCGCGAATGAGCTGCGTGAGCGCCGGGACAGGTACCCCTGACCCCTCGACAGCGGCGCGCAGGCCGGGCAAGGTGAGTAGTCGCGCGAGTTGCCGCGAAGCGTCGAACCTCGCTCCTCTCGTATGGACTTCGTGAAGGCGCCACCCACCAATCTCTTCGTGGGGATGCTGCTCGGCGATGAGTAGCAAGTTATACAGATCGATGAGGTCTTTGGCCTGGCTTCGGCCCGTGACGGCCAATGCCTTGAGGACAACTGCGTGCTCAACGCTGGGCGTTCGCACTGTGATCCGGAACGATGTGTAGTCCGACAGCAGTACATCCACGTGATGTGTCACTGGATGTCCTGCGATCGCAAGCGATAGGCCGGGCACCGCGTCGAAGCCGCGCCCGCCATGCTCCTCCGAAGAGAAGTGGCCGGTCCGTGACGGGACCAGAAGATCTACGACCTGGTCACCCTTGCGGTAACTGTTCCCACTCGACGCTGTGTAGCCGACCTCACAGAGCCGCTCGTGAACCGCGCCGGCTTGAGCAATGTGCACCGACAGTGCGGCATCCACGTCCGCTGTGCGGCGAACAACGAATCCTTGCGCCGGGAACGCTTCCGTGAGCAGGGATACCATCATGCCGCCGACTACTCGGGTATCAGGAAGGTCTGCGGTGACCTGTGCCGCGTCGCGGAGCGCTAGGAACGCCTGATCGTCAGCTCGTGAGGATGAGAACGTGCCGTAGCTTGGCTCGATCATGATTCAAGGGCCCCCAGAACGGAAGCTTTGAGCCGATCCACTGCTTCCTCGGCGTCTGGGCCGCCGCTTGCCCGCAGGTCCCATGCAGCCAAAGGCGTGTCGGCAACACCGCTCTGCCAGGCGCTCGCGGTGTGGAAAACGGTGCGGTCTTTCGGCATGGTGATTGTCACGGACGCTTCAGCCGCTGTCGCGGGTGAAAACCCGAGGGCCTCCATGTCTATGGGCGATTCCGCATATGCGACGATCTGCACCGGCTGGCGCCACGGGGCGAGCTCATCCGCGGCCCCGTCCGCAGACAACGTCGTCAGCGAGCGCAGTAGCTCCGCCTGCCGGATGAACGGGGTGCGCGAGTACCAGAATGTGCGCACGCCACCCGGCCCCGGATATTCGGCTATGAAAGCATCCCAGACCTGCTCGGGGTCCGCAGTAACCCAGCCGTTCGAGCGTTTCTCGGCGAGGGGGCCGAGTCGTTCTAGTGCCACAGAGACAGCGCCCTGGGTGAGACCTACTTCGGCAGCGAGCTGCTGCTGAGTGCGAGGGAGTGGCGTGCGTAGCAGGGCCCGCATGAGCGCGTATCGGCCCCAAGGTACTCTTCCGCGGGCAGTTGCCTTCTCCGTATGAACGGGCGGAAGCTTGTCTGCAAGGATGGAGTGCCCGTCCCCAGTCATCAGCCAGGCGCGCGGTGCTTCGGAAATCAGGGAGAGCACCCGCTTGCTTGCCCGGGGAACAACAAACAGAAATACCTCCCCGGTCGGTAGTGCATTCGATTCGGCGATCTGTCGCGCGGACGGGCTCGTCGCCTGCCGAATAACGTGCACCTGCCAGCGCTCGAGCCCACGAGACACAGCGAGCTCAGTCGCGCTGCGAGCGTGCACAGTGAATCCGGCGTGCGTGAACACGTCGGCCTCACTGAGGGTCGCGCGCTGAATGAGAGTCATGCATATTAGTTAAACAGCGATATTTCAATTTAGCTAATACTTTTTGAAAGCACCGGGGTGCACGCTGAGTCCGCCGCGCCCGAGCAACACCCCACACCCCGCTATCCTTGATCGGTGACAAGTTCGAGAGCAGAGACCGCGTATCAGCGTGCGGTGGCAGCGTTCAAGAACCCGACGCTCGATCTGCTGCACGGCAGGTATGCACCCTTTGTGGTGTCGGTGCTCTCGGTGATGTTCTCCGCCGAGCGGGCGAGCGTGCCGATCGCCGACGCGCACGTCGAGGTGGGCACCTTCGTCGAGGAGCTGCGGGCCGCGGGCTACGACCTCGGCGACCGGACACTGCCGAACGGTTCGGGCCGCGACATCTGCCGCTACTGGGCGCGTGTCGGCTGGCTCGTGCCGCAGATCCACGACGGCGTCGAGCTGTACAAGCTGTCGGCGCAGGCCGTCGGGGCGCTTGAGGTCGCCGGCCGCGCTGGCGGCGGCCGCGCGAAGGTGTCGCGGTCGCGCGTGCGGACGCTCCTCGAATCGGTCGAGCAGCTCACGCAGAGCGCCGAGACCGACCCGCAGATCCGGCTCGCGAGGCTCCGCGACGAGCGGGCGGCGCTCGACGCCGAGATCGCGATGATCGAGCGGATCGAGGCCGAGGACGGCGAGCTCGACCCCATCGACGACGACCAGCTGCTCGAAGACACCGAGAACGTGCTGCACCTGTCGCGCGAGCTGCCGGCCGACTTCGTGCGCGTCGCCGAGTCGATCAACGCGATGCAGCGTGACGTTCTGGCCCAGCTGCGCCGTGACGAGCGCCCCGCGGGCGAAGTGCTCCGCGAGTACCTGCACCGCGGCGAGCACGTCATGGAGGCGACGCCGGAGGGGCGTGCCTTCGCGGGTGCGCTCGAACTCATCGGCGATCCCGAACACATCGACAACCTCACTGAGCAGCTGCAGAACCTCCTCGGGAAGCCCTTCACACGCCACATGAGCGCGGAGCAGCGGAACGACCTGCGCGCGATCGCGAAGCGCGTCGAACAGGGCGTCGAGGAGGTGCTCGGTGCGCAGCGCCGCGCCTCGCACGTCATCACGACGCAGGTGCGCACGCACGATCCGATCCGCGACCGCGAGGTCGATCACCTGCTGCGCAGCGTCATGGCGGGCCTGCAGGCGTGGGTGCCGGAGTCGAAGGCGGGGGATCGGATCGATCCACTGCGGAGCCTCCCGACCGCAGGCATCGGCCACCTCAGGCAGACCGTGAGCGATCCGCGCCCTCCGAACACTCCCGTGCCGCTGAGCGCAGCCCGCGAGGCTGCCGAGCGCGCAGAGTTTGTCGACGCCGATACGCGTGCGTGGGGCGGCCCGAACTACACTGAGCTTGAGGACTACGTCGCGGGCATCGCCGGCGACCACTTTGATCTCGCCGAGGCGTTCTCGGGAATCGCCAGCGACGTGAACCGCCGCCCGGCTGACCTGCTCGGCCTCCTCGAAATTGCACACCGCAACGGCCTCACCGAAAGCGGCGAGGTCTCCGTCGTCGAGGCGTTGCGCCCCGACGGGACCACCCGCCAGTTCGCCTTCGGCGCGGTGACCGCGCGCACACTGAAAGATGACACGCATGACTGACCAGACCGCAGCTGAAGTGCGCGACACCGAAGCAACCGGCACCGAAGCGCCCGGCACCGAAGCGCCCGCCGCCGGGGCTCCCTTCGTCGCGCCCGTCGCGATGGAGAACGACCCCGAGGAATACTTCGCGGGGGATCGCGGAGTGCTTGAACCCGCCGTGCGCCGGGTGCTCGTGCGGCTGCTGCAGCGCCGAGTCATCTTCGCCGACAAGCACAGCGACGAGTGGGCGGTGCTCCTCGAGAATCAGCAGGTCATCGAGTCGCGGCTGCACGACCTGTTCGTGCGGCTCATCGTCGACCCCGAGCGCGGAGTCGCCTACAAGCAGCAGGTGCGCTCGGAGGAGCTCGAGGTGCCCGTGCTGCTGCGCGACGAGTCGTATAACCGGGCAGAGACGCTCGTGCTCGTTTACCTCCGCACCGTGTACCAGCGCGAGTCGACGGCGGGGGAGCTCGCCGTGCGGATCGACGTCGAAGAGATCGAGCAGACCGTGCTCAGCTACTTCAACGAGCAGGAGGGCAACCCCGCGGCCAGGCAGAAGACCGTGCGCAGCGCGCTCGGCCGGCTCCGCCAGGAGGGCATCGTCGAGGAAGAGACCGAGGGGCGCTTCACGATCACCCCGCTCGTCGAGGTCGTGCTGAGCGCGGACCGGCTTCGCGAACTGCAGGGCTGGCTGCGCGAGCAGACCGCTCCGGCGGCGGCGCCAGCCCAGCCGGTCGCGGATCCCGATCCCACCGACACCGCCGAGCAAGACACCGCCGAGCAAGACACCGCCGAGCAAGACACCACTGAACAGGATCACGAGGGCGCATCAGCATGACCATGCTCGACACACTGTTTGGACTGATCCCTGCCGCCTCCCGCGGGCAGCAGTGGATCGCCGACGAGCTGCAGCTCGTGAACTGGGGCGGCTACGACGGCGCGCACCGCGTGAAGTTCTCGCCGAACGCGACGCTGTTCTGCGGCGGATCGGGCTCCGGCAAGTCAACCCTCATGGACGCGTACATCGCGCTCATGATGCCGCACACGACCCCCTTTAACGGTGCCTCGAACGGCGGCGTCTCGGGGCGTTCGCGCGGCGAGGAGCAGCGCAATATTCTCTCGTACGGCCGCGGCAAGCTCGACGAGTCCCGCACCGACGAGGGCACGCACGTGCGCGTGCTGCGCGGTGACGGGGAGGACACCTGGACCGCGATCGCGATGACCTGGACCGACCACGACGGTTCGCAGTTCACGGCCGTGCGGGCCTGGTACATCCCGGCGACCGCGCGCATCATCGAGGACACGGTGCGCGTGCGCGCGACCTGCGACGGGCCGCTCGACCTCAGCGCGCTCGAGGCCGCTGCCGGTCAGCGCCTGAGCGACTCCGCGGTGAAGGCCGCGGGGCTCGAAACCTTCTCCACCGACCGGGAGTTCTCTGCGAAGATGCACGCCGTGCTCGGCATCGGGGCAGCCGGTGCGGGGTCGAAGGCGATGAGCCTGCTCGCGCGCATTCAGGCGGGCCAGCAGATCACCACGGTCGACGAACTCTACAAGCGGATGGTGCTTGAGGAGCCAGACACCCTCGGCACCGCCGACGCCGTCGTCGCGCACTTCGACGAGCTCGAAGAGACGCGCCTGCGCATGGTCACCGCGCAGCGGCAGGTGCGCGCGCTGAGCCCGATCCGCGACATGCGTGGCAGGATCACGGCCGCAGCCGATCAGCTCCGACTCATCGACGAGATCGGCCGTTTTGCCGACCCCACGTCGCTCTCGGCGCTCTGGCGGAACACCCGCAGGCTCTCGCTGCTGCGCGATGTCGAGGCGGAACTCCAGCAGGAGAAAGCGAACGCCGACCAGGAGGTGCGCACGCAGCAGACGCTCGCGTCGGCCGTGGAGGCTGAGCGCGACGGGCTCATCGAGGTGCTGCGTAACTCGGGCGGCGACCGCATCGAGCGTGCCGAGCGCGACCTGTCGATCGTCGAGAAGCGGCTGGCGATCGTCCGCGAGACCAGGCGTCGATTCGACGAGGCCGCCGCGGAGCTCGGCGAGGAAGTGACCACGGAGAAGGCGTTCCGCGCCCTCGTGGCCCGCGCGCAGCAAGCCCTCGCGGATCCAAAATCGAAGGCGAGCGTGCGCGACGGCTACGCCGATGCCCGCGGCGCGACCAACGCGCTCCGCGCTCAGGTCGCTGAGCTCACCGCCGAGCGTGGCCGGGCTGCCGGCCTGCGCGGCAACATTCCGAGCCACCTGCACGAGGCGCGCGAGGTGCTCGCGCGCGCAGCCGGGCTCACCCCCGAAGAGCTGCCGTTCGTCGGCGAGCTCGTCGAGGTGCGCACCGAGTTCGAGCCCTGGCGGGAGGCGTTCAACCTCGCCCTCGGCGGCTTCGCGACGACGCTGCTCATCGACGACGGGCTGCTGCCCGTGTTCCGGGCCGCGATCAACGAACTCCGCATGCCGACCCGCCTACGCTACGAGGGTGTGCCGACCGGGCTGCGCAGGACGGCCCGCCTCGATCCCGCAGGCCTTCCCGGCAGGCTCGACGTGCGCGACACCCCGTTCACCGGGTGGCTCGAAGGGCGCCTCGCTGACCGCTTCGGCTTCGCCTGCATCGACGACCCGGCGACGCTGTCGAAGCACGCGATGGCGATCACGATCTCCGGGCAGATGTCGCAGGGCGCGCGCGGCGCGCACGGCGGTCACGGCAAGCAGAACGTGCTCGGGTTCTCGAACCAGCTCAGGCTCGCGGATCTCACCGAGCAGCTCACGAACCTTGAGGCGCAGATCCTCGCCGCCGAGCGGGCCGAGCGCGAGGCCGCATCGGGCCTCGACGCGCTCGACGCGAAGCACGCGGCCTACCTGAAGGTGAGCGAGCTCAGCTGGGAGCAAATTGACGTTGCGAGCCTCGAAGTCGAGCTTGCCAACTGGGAGCGGATTGTCGGCGAGCTCGTCACCGGCAGCCCCGAGATCGAGTCGCTGAACGAGCAGATTGCGGGCCTCAAGCTCAAGCACGAGGGGCTGCAGAAGCTCGTCGGCCGCGCAGAGGAGCAGCAGGAGCGGATCGCCGCACGCTGGGCCGACGTCACCGATGAGGTCGACACCGCCCAGCAGGCCATCGACGACGCGGAGGACGCGGAGCGGGAGCTCACCCAGGCACAGGCCGCCTACCTCGATGAGCGCTTCAGCGCGCCAGCGACCGCCCGCGAGCGGAGCAAGAGCGAGACGCTCGCGAGCTTCGATGCGGCGTTCCTCAGCGCCTCCAAGCTGCTCGCCGACGACCAGGCGACTGCGCAAGACACCCTTGAAGAGCAGCGCGACCACCTGAAGCGCGCACTCGAAAGCTTCCTCGAGAGCTGGCCGAACCCGAACCTCCGCGCCGACCCGGACTCTTCGCTGAAGGACTTCGAGCGGATCCTCGAAGAGCTCGAGACGAGCGGGCTGCACGAGCTCGAAACCGAGTGGAAGCACAGCCTGCTCAAGCTCTCGGGCAACGACCTCACCAACCTCGACTCGACCCTCAGCCGGTCGCTGCGCGAAATCAAGGAGCGCATCGAGCCGATCAACGCGATCATGCGTGATCTGCCGTTCTACGACGACGAACACCGGCTGCAGATCACCCCGCGCGAGAACCAGTCCGAGGCGCGGCGTCGCTTCCGGGCCGAGCTGCGCGAGGTGCGCTCGCTCATCGCCTCGGCAGAGAACGATGCGGATCGCGAGCAGGCATACGAGCGGATGAAGAAGTTCATCGGGCGGATCCGCCGCTCAGCGCCCGACTTCGCTGAGCTCGTTGACGTGCGCAACCACGTGCGCGTGAGCGCCGAGAAGGTGCACGCCGATACTGGGCAGCACGCGGCGCTCTTCGACCACATCGGCGAGAAGTCTGGTGGCGAGTCGCAGGAGCTCATCGCGTTTATCGTCGGTGCGGCGTTGCGCTACCAGCTCGGTGACGCAGGCTCCGAGCGGCCGCGCTACGCCCCCGTCTTCCTCGATGAGGCCCTCATCAAGGCCGACGCGCACTTCACGAAGCGCGCGATCGGTGCGTGGCGGGGCCTCGGATTCCAGCTCATCATCGGCGCACCGAACGACAAGTACAGCGCGATCGAGCCGCACGTCGACGTCGAGTACGACATCTTGAAGGACACGAGCGGCAGGTCGTGGGCGAAGCCGAAGGTGGGGCTGGCGGCGGGAGCCCGCTAGGGTTCCGGTTCCACCTCCCCGCCCCGGGTAGCCGAGGGCGGGGGACAGGTGCGGGGGGCCACCCCTCCCATCCTCTCCGACCCTATTAATCTAGGCCGACCCCAGCGTGGGGTGGGAACGGGTCGGAACGGATTAATCGGGGGTGTGAGGATGCGCGTGTGGCAGCATTCCGGGTGACTGGGCACGTCGCGGGCACGAGCTGAGCGCTCGGGTCTGCACCCTCGATTGTGGAGCGGCCAAGAGCGGCCAAGAGCGGCCAAGAGCGGCCAAGAGCGGCCAAGAGCGGTCGAGCCCAGGGGTGTCATATGTTGCGCCAAGGGTGCGCGAATGGTGGAAATTTCGGTGGGACCGAGACGCTGTGGAGGTCGGATCTGGGCAAACTAGCTGCTCGCTGGAGCTCGCGGCGCACCCCTACAACTCCTCGGAAGCGCGCATGACCCGTGAAATTACGGACCGATTCAGGGAACAAGGCGACGAGCGGATCAATGCCGAGCTCGCCGCCGAAGGCCTCCCAAATCTCACTGAGGCAGGCAACGTAGTCGCCAGGGGACTCTGGTCGGTTGCCCGGCTCGAGCGGAAGAAGCGGGTCCTGCAGCGGAAGATTGCTCGCCGCAAGCGGTAACCGTTCCCCACAGCACGCGAGTTTCTTTGTTCGGCCCGCACGGGCACAGTCCGGAGGCGCGTGCCCGACCCCTCCCTGCTACTGTGCATGTCTGAAGGGCCGCCCGAGCGCGATGGTCGCGCGCCGGTCCAGGTTTCCGCGAGGAGGAACGCACATGCAGGGTGATCGGTGGCAGGCAGCAATGGTGGTGCCTCCTATTTCGGAGCACGCGGAGGGGCCGCTCTGGGATGAGGCGAACTCGCGCCTGATGTGGGTGGATCAGCACCGCGGCGTGATCCGCACGCTCGAATACGGGGAGGGTGGGCCTAGCGAGCTCGGCGTGATTGAGGTCGGGCGCTCAACAGGCGCAGTCGTGCCTGCCGCGGCCGGCGGATGGATGCTCGCGGCCGGCGATGGTTTCGCGCACCTCGACGAGAGCGGCAAAGTGACGCCCGTGGCCGCGGTGCTCCCGGCCGACGGCATCTCGCGGAGAATGAACGACGGCAAGGTTGACCCGCGCGGGCGATTCTGGGCTGGCACGATGGCGAACGACGTCACTCCCGGTGCGGGATCGCTCTACCGGCTCGACGCCGAAGGGGCGCGCGAAGTGCTCGAGGGCGTGACGATCTCGAACGGAATGGCGTGGTCGGCAGACGGCGGCACCATGTTCTACATCGATACTCCGACCGGGGAAATCCGCACCTTCAGCGAGGCTGCCGACGGCTCAGGCGAACTCGTGCGAAACGAGCTGACCATTCCGATCTCGGGCGAGGGCGGGCCGGATGGGATGTGCATCGACACCTCTGGCAACCTGTGGGTTGCGATCTGGGGCGCTTCGGCCGTGCACTGCTACTCGCAGGCGGGCGAGCTCCTCGGTGTCGTCGAAGTCGATGCCCCGCAGGCCTCGAGCTGCGCCTTCGGCGGGCCCGACTACGCCACGTTGTTTATCACGACCTCCCGCGACGGCTACGGCCCGGAGGAAGAGAAGCTCTTCCCGAACGCCGGGGCGATCTTCGCGGTGCAGACGGGGGCCGTGGGGCTCCCCGCCCACGCGTTCGCTGGGTAGCGCCTCACGCCTCTGCCGGGTGGCGCCGCTCGCCTGCGTCGGGTGGTGCCTCGCGCCTCCGCCCCGCGAGTGCCGCGCTGCCCCGCGGCGCTCGCGGGGCAGCGCTCAGATGTGGACTTTGCGCGTTAGATAAACATATAATGTGATTATTAACGCGCCAGTGTGCGCACATCTGACCACGACGAGGTGCACGAAGGAGGCTCGACGATGAGCCAGCGAGTCATTGAGCAACTACTGGCCTCGAGGGGTGCCGCGTGAGCGCCATCAACCTCGGCAGCACGGGGCTCGGGGACCGCGAGGCGCAGCCCGCGCACCGGCAGCAGCCCACACCCGCGAGCGAGCACCAGCCCGCGGCGGAACACCAGCCCCAGCCCGCACCCCGGCGCAGCGGCGCGTGGCTTGGCGACGGCGGCAAGAACGGGTTCATCGCCCGCCATCACCTGCGCCAGATGGGGCTGTCGGGCCGCCAGTTCGACGGTCGCCCGGTGATCGGGATCGCGAACACCTGGTCAGAGCTCACCCCCTGCAACGCGCACCTGCGTGAACTCGCCGAGGGTGTTCGCCGCGGCATCCACCAGGCCGGGGGCGTCGCGCTCGAGTTCCCGTTCATGTCGCTGGGGGAGCCCTTCATGCGGCCCTCCTCGATGCTGTACCGCAACATGGCGGCGATGGAACTCGAGGAGCTGATCCGCGCGAACCCGCTCGACGCCGTGGTCGTGCTCACCGGCTGCGACAAGACCACACCCGCGGGGCTCATGGGGCTCGCGAGCGTCGACCTGCCGGCGATCATGCTCACCGGCGGACCCATGCTCAACGGCCGCTTCCGTGGCCGCTCGGTTGGGTCGGGAACCGATATTTGGCGCATGACCGAGGCGCTGCGCGCTGGCGAGGTGACCCAGGAGGAGTTCACCGAATTCGAGTCCGGGCTCAACCGCTCTGCCGGGCACTGCATGACCATGGGAACGGCGTCGTCGATGGCCTCACTCACCGAGGCGCTCGGGATGCAACTGCCCGGGGCCGCCGCGCTTCCGGCGGTCGATTCGAGACGCACGGTGCTCGCCGAGGACACCGGTGCGCGCGCCGTAGAGCTCGCAGAGTCGGGCCTGCGCCCGTCGGAGATCATGACGCGCAGGGCCTTCGAGAACGCGATCAAGCTGAACAGCGCGATCGGCGGATCCACGAACGCGATCCTCCACCTGCTCGCGATCGCCGGGCGGCTAGGCGTCGACCTCACACTCGACGACATCGACCGCATCGGGCGCGAGGTGCCGCTGCTCGTCGACCTCATGCCGAGCGGCCGCTACCTCATGGAGGAGTTCGCGTACGCGGGCGGGATCCCGGCGCTCGTGACGGTGCTCGAAGACACACTCGATCTTGGAGTGATGACGGTGACCGGCAAGACGCTCGGCGAGAGCATGCTCGGGGCGAGAAACGACGACCCGGAGGTCATTCGGCCGCTCGACAGCCCGGTGCTGCCTGCCGGGTCCGGCACCGCGGTGATCAGGGGCAACCTCGCACCCGACGGCGCAGTGCTGAAGATCAGCGCGGCCGAGCCCCACCTGCTCGAGCACGAGGGCCCGGCAATCGTGTTCGACTCGCTCGAGGACTATATGGCGGTGGCTGAAGATCCTGATCTCGACGTGACCGAGCGCTCGGTCCTCATCGTCCGCAACTGCGGGCCGCGCGGATACCCCGGCATGCCGGAAGTCGGCAACCTGCCGCTGCCGAAGCGGCTGCTCGACCTCGGCATTCGCGACATGTTGCGCATCTCCGACGCGCGCATGAGCGGCACAGCCTACGGCGCGTGCGTGCTGCACGTCGCGCCGGAAGCTGCGGTCGGCGGCCCGCTCGCGCTCGTGCAGACCGGCGACATCGTGCGCATGAGCGTTGCGGATCGCGAGCTGAGCATGCTCGTCTCCGATGAGGAGCTTGACGCGCGGCGCGCGGCCTGGGCCCCGCCCGCCATCGAGCGCGATCGCGGGTGGACAAAAATGTACGTGGATCACGTCCTCCAAGCCGACAAGGGGGTCGACCTCGACTTCCTCGTTGGCAGGTCGGGGGATCAGGCTGAGAGGGTGGCGTTTTGACAGTCCGAGAGTACCCGGTATCCGGGATTTGCCCGGTTCTGGAGACCCCGTTCACCGCTGACGGCGAGGTTGACTACCCGGGGTTTGAGCGGCTTATCGACCACCTCGTGGGCATCGGGGTGCGTTCGGTGATGTACCCGGGCTTTGCTTCTGAGTTTCTCAAGCTGAGTGACGCGGAGCGCGACACGCTCACGACGCTGCTGCTCGACCGCACCCGCGATGTCGCCGGCTTCGTCGCGGTGATCTCGGTGCCCGACCACGCGCTGAAGCTCGCCGTCGACCGGGCCAGGAGCGCCGTGCGGCAGGGCGCGGGGGCGATCAACGTGCTGCCGCCGCACCAGCTGGGCCCGAGCAGCGCCGCGGTGCGGCAGCACGTCCAAGAGATCGCACGCGCGGTAGCCCCCACGCCCGTCGTGCTGCAGTATGCGCCCGCGCAGACCGGCACCGCGCTCGACGGTCCGATCATCGCCGAAATGGCACGGGAGTTTCCCAATATTTGCCAGGTCAAGGCTGAATCCACCCCACCTGGCGCGCTCATCTCGCAGCTGCTCGAGCAGACTCCGGCACTGTCATCGGTGGTCGGTTACGGCGGCGTGCAGCTCATCGACGCGCTTCGCCGTGGCGCAGTCGGGGCGCAGCCGGGCTGCTCGTTCACCGAGCTCTACCTCCAGCTGTGGGCCAACTGGCAAGCGGGGAGAGAGGACCAGGCGATCGCGCTCCACACGCGGATGCTGCCGTACATTTCGTACTGGATGCAGGGCGTCGAGCTGATCATTGCCGCGGAGAAGCGGATCTCGCGCCTGCGCGGCCTCATCGACTCAGAGCATTGCCGCGCTCCGGCGCGCGCGCTCGATGCTGAGGAGGAAGCGATGATTGCGCGCTTCCTCCGGGAGTTCGAGGCGGAGCTGAGCGTCGCGGGCGGTCAGGCGGGGACCAGGAGCGGAGGGCCTCATGAGTGAACGCAACGGTCCCGGGAACGACGTCGTCGGTCTCGGCGAGACGATGGTGCAGCTGGTGCCAGACGGCGCCCCCGGGTTCACAGACACCGACCGTGCGATGCTTCACCAGGCAGGCGCGGAATCAAACGTCGTGATCGGCCTGAGCAGGCTCGGCACCCGCACCGCGTGGGTGAGCCGGCTCGGTGACGACGCCTTCGGGGCCCGGATCCGCGACGCGCTCACCGCGGAGGGCGTCGACTGCGGAGCCGTCGCCGTTGACTCCGCAGCCCAGACCGGGCTCTTCGTGAAGGAGGTGCGGGGCGACACCCGGAAGGTGCACTACTACCGCAAGGATTCCGCGGCGAGCCGGATGACGCGCGCAGACGTCGAGCGCGCACTCGCACTTGAGCCGCGGGTGCTGCTCAGCAGCGGGGTCACCGCTGCGCTCTCCGGCAGCTGCGAGGCCGCGCTTCGGTTTGCGGTCGAGGCCGCGCCCGCGAGCGGGAGCGTGTTCGCCTTCGACGTGAACTACCGCCCGGTGCTGTGGCCAACGGTCGCGGAGGCCTCGGCCGTGCTGCGCGACATCGCCGAGGGCAGCGACCTGGTGTTCATCGGGCTCGACGAGGCCGAGGCGCTGTGGGGTTGCGAGACCCCCGACGAGGTGCGCCGCACGCTGTCCACGCCCGAAACCCTCGTCGTGAAGGACGGGCCGCGGGCAGCGACTGTCTACGCTGGCGGGCACCGAGAGGAGGTCCCTGCGCTGCCGGTCGAAGTCGTCGACGCGGTCGGCGCCGGCGATGCCTTCGCCGCCGGCTTTCTCTTCGGCACGCTGCGCGGCTGGGGCAGCGTCGACTCGGTCAAGGCCGGGCACCTCCTCGCTGCCGCCGCACTCGTGTCCACTACTGATCAGGGCGAAGCGATGAGCGCCGCTGAGCTCGAACACCGAATACGCGATCCCCGCACCTGGGGGCCGACACACGAAAGCCGAGGAGCGCACCATGATGAACGCTGAACTGTCGAACACCTACTTTGACGAGGCCTTTGCGAGCAACCGCGCGATGGGCATTCTCCGCGGGTATGACGCCGAGCAGACGCTGGCCCTCGCAACCCGGGCCTGGGACGCGGGCATCAGCCTCATCGAGGTGCCTCTGCAGAATGAGGAGAGCGAGCTGGCAATGCGAGCGTGCATCGCGGAGGCCGCGAACCGCGGAGTGCAGGCCGGCGCGGGCACGATCATCAGCACCGAGCTGGTCGAGCGTGCGGCCGCGGCCGGGGCGGCGTTCACCGTGGCGCCGGGCCTCGACCTCGCGGTGGCGGCGCGCAGCATCGAGCTCGGAATGCCGCACCTGGCCGGCGTCGGCTCAGCCACCGAGGTGCAGCAGGCCTCGCTGGCCGGCCTGCGATGGCTCAAGGCGTTCCCGGCGCGCGAGCTCGGCGCTTCGTGGATCACCGCGATGCGGGGGCCGTTCCCCGATGTGCGCTTCGTCGCGACCGGCGGAATCGACGGCGACAACGCCGAGACGTTCCTCGACGCGGGCGCGGGTGCTGTGTCCCTCGGCGGGGTCTTCGCTCAGCTCAGCGACGAGCAGCTGCAGGGCATGCGGCGGCCCTAAGGGGCTCTTCACGATTGAAGGTGTAGACCTCCGCGACGAAGAACGCTCAACACCCATGACCTCAGCGAGGTCATGAGGTTTCTACGGAAAATCACTCCTGACTTCGCTGAGGACATGTCTTGTGAGCGAATCAGGGGACGTGTGCCCTCTCCCTGGAAACGTGGTGACCGTAGCGAGAAGGGGTTTCGCCCCGGGCCTATTGGCGCGGAGGAACCCCGACCAGCGCAACCGACAGCCGCGGGCACTTCGCGCCCTTGCCATGCAGCGCAGATGGGCGCGTGCCGTGTGCCTGTCGCAGCTCCCCAGATGCGTTCGTCGCGTCAGGTGATTCTGGCCTTTCAGAGAGTGGGGCAATGCCGCACTCGTCACGGACTCCCCGCCGATGCCCCACACCTCCAACTGTGAAGAGCCCACTAAGGTCGCGCGCGGGCCTATCGAGTCGGTGCGGCAGGGGCGCGGCAGACTCGGAAGAAGTCACGGATGTCGGCGACCACACGGGACGGCTCTTCCAACGCCGCGAAGTGCCCTCCCCGGTCTGGAACATCAGTCCAGCGTGCGGTGTTGAATTGTCTGTCGTGAAACGCTCGGATTGCGACGTCGTGCGCAAACGAGATGACGCCAACGGGGGTCGCAGGAGCACAGGTGGTGCGGGACCCCCGGACGACTGTGCGTACACGACATCGGCCGCGGAGCCAGCACCATTGGTGAACCGGCACGGACACGCGCTGTCGAACACGAAACGAGGCCCGAGCACGTCGACGCCGTCTTTCTCTGGGCGGATGCGTCCAGCCCTGAAGCTTGTCGTACATCCAAGCGAGCGTGGCAAGGGGACTGTCTGCGGCCATGGCGCCGATGCCCCATGGCCTGGTCGACTGAATCGAAATGTACCCCGATTCGCTGACTGCAAATGCTTGAATGCGTCGCAAGCGATCGCGTTCTAGCAGCGAGAAAGCCGCAACCTGCCCCGCGTCGAGCCCCTCGGGGAAAGCAAGCGATCCGCGGATATGCATGCCGAGGAGCCTGTTAGGTACTGCGCGAGCAATCTCGACGGCGACCAGCGCACCGTAGTCCCCACCCTGCACCGCGAACGTCTCGTACCCCAGCCGATCCATGAGGTCAACGTATGCGGCTGCGACGCGGTGTGGACTCCAGCCGTCGTCGCTGCGGGGCGATCTCACGTGTAGCGAGTGAATGTGCTGCCCAGCGATGCGTGTGAGGATCTGAGGATGCCGGTTGATCCGAGCCTCGCTCGCTCGCCAATCGTGTACGCCCCACCGCGAGACCAGGTCTTTCAGACATGCACAGGCACCCCTGGCCTCCAACTATCGTGCGGAGGGGGAGTGGCAAACCGCGGGCCGCCGAGGCGCTCGCGGAGGTCGTGCAGGTCGGCTTCCGGGATGGAGAGCCGGAAGGGGGCGAATCTCTTCATTGAGGTGTGAGGCAAACCTGTCACAATACTCCCGAGTGTTCCGGCCAGAATCCGGCCGGAGTGACGGGAAAGGTCCCGCATGGAAAGCACAACCGCTCGCGTACTCGAGCTGCTGTCGTTGCTGCAGTCGCGACGGGAATGGACTGGCCCTGAGCTCAGTGCCAGGCGTGAGATCAGTGAACGAACTCTGCGGCGTGATATTCACGACCTGCCGATGGCGTCCACTGCCCCGGATGTCGCTCTCGACACAGTTGCCGCTGCGCTGGTACTTGGTTGCCTACGATCTCGAGAAGCGAGCGTGGCGTACGCTGCGTCTCGATCGGGTCGTCAGGGTGGTCAAGCTGCGCGAGCTCTTCGCTGCTCGGAATATCCCGGATCACGCAGTTCGGCGCTTTGCGCTACGTAATACTGCCGTTGCCCCATACCCCTACACGGCTCGGGTGCGGATCCGCGCGACGGCGGACGTCACCGCGAAACGCCTTGACGCGGCCGCGGTAAACATCAGTGATGGCGGCGACGGAACGTGCGTGCTCGAGGCAGTCGGTAGGTTCAGATCGGACAGCCGATGAGCGGTTTGCGACGGAAAATGTGCTCGGGTTCGTGCCGTGTGCCGTTTAAGGATGACGCAACTCAGCACACCCGACGCCGGTGTACGAGCAACCTATTGTGGGGATCCCCCGCGCGACCGAAGCCGGGGGCCTCCCTCTCGCTGTTGCGTCTGCAGCGCGCCCCTCGCGAGCGCAGCACCGAGTATCGCGCCGATCGAGTTTGCGAGCAGGTCGTTCGTTGAGCAGCTCCGCCCGAGCACCGGAATGAGCGCCTGCGTCATCTCGATGGCGACCGAGATGGCGATCGCCGCGGCCGCGGCGACGAGCGGTCGACGCAGCAGCAACGCCATGAGGTACGCCAGCGGAACGAAAAGCACAACGTTTGCGAACGGCTCTGGGGCGCTCGGGAGAGGCAGCGTCCACTCGATCATGCAAGACACATCGGTGGTGCGACCGCTTGGAAGAAATACGATTGCGAGCAGCACCCCGCAGTACGCGGAGAGCAGCCAAACAGCGAGGCGGTGTCGGGGCAGCAACCACCTGCCGATGGCGGGACTGAGCACGATACAGGTCGCCAGCACGACGGGGGCGAGCCACGGGTAGATGACGAGCAGCGTTGCAAACACGAGTGCGTCTCCTTCTATCCGTCGGCGTCTAGCTCTCGGCCGCAGCGGCGCGCTGCGGCCGCAGAATAAAGAACCCGAGCACGATCGCGCCGACCGTGAGCGCGATGCCGCCGAACAACACCGACCCGCGCAGCCCAAAGAGTGAGCCGAGTACGGCCACGCTCAGGCCGCTGAACGTCATCATGCCGGGGCCGAACATCGTGTACGCACCGATCACCCTGCCGCGCTCGTCGTCGGGGGCGCGCAGCTGCACGATGCTCATCTCGGTCGCGTCGGCCGTGATGCGGGCGACGCCGCCGATGAGCAGGGCAATGACCGCGACCGGGTAGACGGAGCTCGTGGCAAACACGATCGTGGTGACCCCGAGGATCGTCGCCGCGATGACCGCGGTGCGCGCGGTCGTGGGGACGCGGCCGGTGGCTTCGAGGAGGAAGCCGCCGATCACGCCGCCCGCGCCGTTTGCAAACAGCAGCACCCCGTAGGCGAGACCCGCGGAGCCCGCGCCGAGGCTCTCGGCAAAGTTCGGCATTGCGTTCTGGATCACGGAGCCGATGGTCGCGGCGCTCAGGGCCGACAGCAGGATCATGCCGAGCAGCTCGCGGTCGCGGCGGATGGTGCGCAGCACGCCGAACGCCGAGAAGAAGGTCATTCGTTTGTCGGTCGAGCGGGCCGGTGCTGGGCTCGCCGCTGCTGGCGCTGCCGTGGCATCTGTCCGGTCGATCCGCACGAACCACAAGAAGACCGTGAGCGGCAGATAGAACAGGATGTTCACGAACATCCCGATCGCGGGGCCGAGGCCGAGGAGCAACAGCGAGCCGACGATGGGGCCCGCGAGGAACGCGAGCGAGCGGAAGGTCGCGTTCATCCGGATCGCGCCCGGGAGCTGCTTCGGGCCCGCGAACTTATAGAGCAGCAGCTGCTCGGCGGGCATCCAGAGGCAGCCGGCGAGCCCGTGCAGCACGAGGAGTACGCAGGCGTGCCAGAGCTCGAGCGTGCCGGTGAGGAAGAGGATCCCCCACGCGGCTGACACCGACATGAAGAGGGCCTGCCCGACCTGGATCACGCGGCGCGGATCGAAGCGCTCCGCGAGCGCGCCCGCGGCAACAGAGAACAGGAGATAGGGCAGCCAGTGGCTCACGATCTGGAAGCCGACGAGCCACGGCGAGTGGAAAGTCTGCCAGAGCACCCAGTAGGCCAGAACGTGCTCAATGTTGTCTGCCATCATCGACAGCGACGCGCCCCCAATATAGGGGCCGGAGCGGCGGTCACGGAGTGCTCCGAACCTTCGTGGTCGGTCTTCGGGCACCTCAACGCTATTCATCAGACCTCACTGTAGCAATGAGCGCCAGTCTCCCTCAGGATCGGTGGGATTTCGGCGTTTACACTTGAGGGATGCACGCTGATACGCCTCACGGAGCGGCGAGTCGGGAATGGGATCTCGCGCTCGTTCATGGGCGACCCGAGCCGCTTCCCGCGCCCTACCGGTTTCTTGACGCGTACGTGCGCGCCGGAGCCGTGCTCGGCGACGAGCTGCTGCGGTTTTCGCTCCGTTCGGCCGAGGCATGGTTTCTGGTTGAGCTGCGAGCGCGGGAGACGGAGCTTGGGCCGGACCGGATCCGCGTCTCCCTGACCCCGCTGGCCGGCCCGCCAGCCGAGCTGTCGGTGCGGGAGCTTGAGATCGGCACGCTCATCTCGGCCGGTCTTGGCGACAAAGCGATCGCTGCGAGGCTCGGCACGAGCGCCCGAACTGTGTCAACGCAGGTGAGTAGGCTGCTTGCGAAGCAGGGGCTCGAGAGCCGCTCTGCGCTTGCCTCAGCGTTCGCGGCAGGCGGCTATCACCTACTGCCGGTGGTGGGGCGCGCGATCTCGTCGGCGACAGTGCCCGCGCTGCGCCTCGACGCCCTCGTGCGGGAGCCGTCCGGGCCCGCGATCGCAGAGGCGAGGCCGACGCGGCCCGCCCCGCTGCGCATCGGGCTGCTCGTGACGACCGGCGCGTTCAGCGACGACGGGACCGAGGCGGCGCAGGGCGCCGAGCTCGCGCTCGCGGAGGTGGCCGCGAAGCAGCGCGGGCCGGGCTGGCGGCCGTTCGAGACCGTGCAGATCACGATCGATCCGCTCTCGCCCGAGTCGGTGACGTCAGGCCTCGCCCGACTCGAGGCGGAGGATGTCGACGCGGTGCTCAGCACCTATGCGAGCGCGCTGGATCCGCGGATCCTCGACTTCGCCGCCGAGTTCGGGCGGCCATTTCTGCACACCAACTCGTGGTCCGAGTCGGCGCATCTCGTGGAAGAGGAGCCGAGCCGCTACGCCCACCTCTTCCAGACCTCGCCGACGGAGCACTCCTATACGGCGGGCCTCACCGCCTACCTACGCGAGGCCGCGGAGTCGGGCAGGCTGCGGGCACCGCGGATCTCGGTCATCGAGCTCGACGGGTACGGTTGCAGCGTCACCGGACCGGAGCTGCTGAACGCGCTCGACGGCACGGGGATCGTGCTGAGCGGGGCGGTTCGGGTCGGCCTCTCGGTGCCCGATGCGGATCGCGTCGCGCGTGATGCACTCGCGCACGACCCCGCGCTCGTGGTCGTCTCCCACCTCAGTGTCGACGTTGCGATCGGTATTCAGCGCGCGATCAGGCGGATCTCGACGACGACGCCTGTCTACCACCTGTATACGCCGTCGATTCCACGGTTCTTCGAGGAACTGGGCGATGACGCGGAGGGGCTCGTGTGGTCGACGACTACCGGGCGCACGACCGATGCGCTTGGCGACCGGTTCTCCGCCGGCTACCGGAATTCGTTTGGGGTCGCGCCGGGATGGAGCCAGTCGAGTGCCTCATATGATCAGGCACAGATGCTCGCACGCGCATTCGTGTATGCGGGATCGCGGCGGCCCGCCGACGTCTCCGAGGTGTTGCGTAGTGTCGTGCACCGCGGGGTGAACGGCACCTATGACCTGGGAACCCCGAGCCAGACGGTCGCGGGATACCCGCGCGACTCCTCGGACCGCTCGCTCGCGACGCCGTACGTCACCTACCGCTATCGCGGCGGGCGCATGAGCGTGCTGCCGTCGCGCGGCTAGAGGATCGCCTGGCCGCCGTCGACGGGAAGCACGACGCCCGTGATGTACGCCGATTCGGGCCCGGCGAGGAACAAGCACGCCGCCGCGACCTCTTCGGCGGTGCCGGCGCGGCGAAGCGGAACGCGCGATGCGAAGAACGCGTCGGAGGCCTCGGGGTCGTTGGTGAGTGTCGTCATCGCCGTGTCGATCACGCCGGGCGCGACTGCGTTGGTGCGGATGCCGGCGGAGCCAAACTCCGCGGCAAGTTGCCTCGTGAGCGAGGTGACGGCACCCTTCGAAGCTGAGTAGGCCGCACTCGGCTCGCGGTCGTCGCCGCGCACGGCCCCGACACTCGAGAGCAGCACGACCGAGCGGTCGCCCGAGCGCGGGGCCATCGCGCGTGCGCCCTCGCGCGCGACGAGGAAGCTGCCGCGCGCGTTGATGCCGAGCACGCGATCCCACGCGGCCGCCCCCGTTTCGAGGAGCGGCGTGACGGCGTAGACGCCGGCGCTGTGCACGAGCGCGTCCGGCCCCGCCGGCCAGTGCTCCGCAACGCGGGCGAAGGCTGCGACGACCGCCTCCTCGTCAGAGACATCGCAGCCGATGATCGGCACGGGCCCGGAGTCGCCCTCGAGGTGCGGCAGGTCGAGCCCAAGCACCTCCCAGCCGCGGGCAAGGGCACCGCGGGCGACGGCGGCACCGATGCCTGAGGCCGCCCCAGAGACGACGAGGCGGTATGGCGCGTCAGGCGCGGTGGGATGGATCATGAAACCTGTACTCCTCCGTTGATGTTCAGTGTCTGGCCCGTAATGTAGCCGGCCCGATCAGAGAGCAGGAAGGCCACACCTCCGGCGATGTCCGCTGGGCTGCCGTGCCTGGCGAGCGGGACCAGGTCACGCACGAGGCGCTCCTGCTCGGCGAAGTTGGTTCCCGCGCGCTCGGCGCGTGACCGAAGCTCCTCGCGGTGCATCTCCGTCATGATGTATCCGGGGGCGACGGCGTTCACCGTGATCGCGGGCGCAAGCTCGACTGCGAGCGCGTGGGTGAGGCCCGTCACGGCACCCTTCGACGAGATGTACGCGGCTGCGCCTGCGACGGGCTGCTGCGCGAACAGCGAACCGAGGAAGACGATGCGGCCGCGGCCGCCGGTGCGGAGCATCTGTTCGGCCCCGAAGCGGGCGGCGTGCAGAGATCCGCCGTAGTTGATATCCATGACGCGCTGTATCGCGGCGGCAGAGGTGTCGAGCATGCTCGTGTCTGGCCCGCCGACGCCGGCGTTCGCGACCACCGCGTCGAGGCCGTCGAACCGAATCGCGACGGCATTGATCGCGTCGCGCATCGCGGCCTCGTCGCTCACGTCGCACGCGATCGGGAGCACCTCGGGTGAATCGGTGAACGCCTCGGTGACTGACGGGTCGGCGTCGAGCACGCCAACCGACCAGCCGTCGGCGACGAGCGCGTCGACAACGGCCCGGCCGATACCGTTCGCGCCGCCCGTGACGACCGCAACGGGGGCCCGGCCAGTGTCGTGTGTTGGTGGTCGCATCGCGCACCTCTCAGAATCACCGTGCTGGGGCACCCAGTCAGGGCACCACAGTAAGTCAAACGGGCATGCGCTGGTCTGGGCAATCAGCAAAAGTGCGTATTGTGCTGCCGGGAGTCTCCGGTGGGGCTGCGCGTCTTCGCGCGGTTGCGTCGCACTGCGTAATAATACGGATTGAGGGGGCCTGCCGGATCGGCGAGTGTTGCTGTTGCGCTCGCGAAGTAGTCGAGCAATCCTCCAAGAAAGGACTTACAGCGATGTCGTCCTCGCAACTTGCGACCCTCGTCACCCCATCGTCCAACCCCGGGGCGCTCCGCCGCACCCTCGGGCTGCCCGCGCTCGTCATCTTCGGCCTGAGCTTCATGTCTCCCGTCGCGGTATTCACGACCTTCGGGCTCATCAACCAGCAAACCGAGGGGCTGCTGCCGGCAACCTACCTCCTGGCAACGCTTGCGATGCTGCTCACCGCCTACAGTTACGGGCGCATGGTCGTCGCGGTGCCCGCCGCGGGCTCCGCCTACCGCTACGCGACCCACGCGTTCGGTCCGAAGACCGGGTTCATGACGGGGTGGACCCTCATGCTCGACTACCTGTTCCTGCCGATGGTGAGCTTCCTCCTCGCTGGCGTTTACCTGAACTCGATCATCCCGACCGTCGAACCGTGGGTGTTCAGCCTCGGGCTGCTGCTTCTCGTGCTCGTGCTCAACGTACTCGGCGTGAAAGTCGTCAGCCGCGTCTCTGCGCTCATTCTCGGCGTCACCGTCGTCGTGATTGGGATCTTCGTGATCCTCGGCTTCAGCAACTCGCAGGCCGTTCCCGGAGAAGCCCTCGCGTCGTTCACCCCGACCACCGAACAGTTCCCGCTTATCGTCGGCGGTGCTGCGATCCTCGCCTTCAGCTTCCTCGGCTTCGACGGCATCTCCACGATGGCGGAGGAAGCGAAGAACCCCCGCAAGACCGTGCCGCGCGCGACCGTCATCGCGACCGTGCTCGCCGGCCTCATCTTCGCGGTCGTCGCCTGGGCGGGCAACCTCGCCCACCCCGCAACGAACTACGAAAACCCCGACGCCGCGGGCGTCGAGATCATGGTGCAGCTCGGCGGCCAGATCTTCGGAGTAATCTTCGTGATCGTCTATGTGCTCGGCTGCTTCGCGTCGGCGATGGTGTCGCAGGCCAGCGTGGCCCGGATCCTGTTCTCGATGGGCCGCGATCGGGTGCTGCCGCGACAGCTCGCGTTCCTTCACCCGACGCGCAAAACCCCGGTGGTCGCGCTGTGCCTTGTCGCCGTCGTCGCGCTGCTGTCCACTGTGCTCACGATCGAGCAGGCCGTCGTCATGATCAACTTCGGCGCGCTCGCCGCCTTCTCCATGGTGAACCTCAGCGTGATCAAGCACTACCTCATCAACGAGCGGCAGCTCGGCCTCGGCTCGCTGATCCGCCACGGCCTCATCCCGCTGCTCGGCTTTGTCGTGACCGCGTGGCTGTGGACGAGTCTCACAGGGATCGCCTTCATCGTCGGCTTCATCTGGATGGGCCTCGGGCTCGTGTACCTCCTCGTGAGCACCCGCGGGTTCCGGCGACCGCTCGCGCCCGTTGACTTTAGCGAAGATCAGGCCTGAGCCGGCACCTGCCGGACGAAAGTGAGATGAGCTCGGTGATTAAGTACCCGGGAAACGCGCGCTTCGGGGCGTCGGTCTCGTTCGATTTTGATGCCGAGGAGGTGTGGATCGGTGAGCAGCCGGAGAACGCGCACAGGCCGGGGGTCCTCTCGCAGGGGGCCTATGGCGCGCGCGTAGGGGTTCCGCTGATCCTCGACCTGCTCGCCGAACACGGCGTCCGCGCGACGTTCTTCGTCTGCGGGAAGGACGCGCTGCGTCACCCGGATGCGGTGCGAAGCATCATTGCGGCCGGGCACGAGATCGGCCATCACGGGCACTCGCACACCTCGCCGACGGCGCTCGACCGCGACGCCGAACGCGCCGAGCTCATTGACGGGCTCGCGGTGCTCCGCGAGCTGGGGGCAGACGTACGCGGCTACCGGTCACCGAGCTGGGAATTTTCACCGCACACCCTCGAACTCCTCACTGAGCAGGGCTTCGAATACTCGTCGAACCTACTCAACGACTTTCGCCCGTACCGCCACGCAAGCCACCCGCTCGCAGAGGTTCCCGTCTCGTGGATTCTCGACGATGCGCCGCACTTCTGGTTCGCGAACGACACGTGGGAGAAGACAATCCGTTCACCGCGCGAGGTCTGGGAGGTCTGGCAACCGGAGATTGACGGGATCGCGAGGCTCGGCGGCCACGTGATGCTCACGTACCACCCGATGCTCTCCGGGCGGCCCTCGCGGCTCGGCTTCATCGCGCAGGCGCTCACCCACCTCCGCGACGCTGGTGCCTGGATCGGCACGGTTGGCGAGGTCGCGCAGCTGCCCGGGCTCGAGACCGTGGCGGGCGCGCTGCCGGCCCCCGAAGCGCCGGCACGGCTCGCGCCAACGAATGAGCAGGAGATGAACCGATGAGCACCTTCCCCAGGATCCGAGTATCTGGTGGCCCCGCTGAGCGCGGCCACCAGTACGGTGAGCGCGCTGCCACGCAGATCGCGCACTCCCGCAGTGTCTACGAGGCAGCCTTTGCTGCGAAGGGCATCTCGTGGGATGAGGCACTCACCCGGTCCGCGCGCTTCGAGGCACCGATCCGGGAGCGGCTGCCGCACATCTGGGAGGAGATCGAGGGGATCGCAGCGGGTTCGGGCCTTTCGACCGCCGACGTGCTCGCGCTGAACTGCCGCACGGAGATCCTGTGGAGCGCTGTCACCGCCCCGCCCCGCGGCGAGTGCAGCTCGTTCGCGATCGAGCCCACGCACACGAGCGACGGCTCGACGCTCGTCGGGCAGAACTGGGACTGGCTCGAGGGCAGCGTCGATTCCGTCGTCGTGCTGGAGGTCGACCGGGAGGACGGCCCGAACTACGTCACGATTGTCGAGGCAGGGCTGCTCGGCAAGACGATGCTCAATGAGGCGGGGATCGCGATGTGCGTGAACACGCTCGTCACCTCAGCGGACGGCGTGGCCGACGGCATCCCGTTTCACGTCATGCTGCGCGCGCTCGCCGACAGCGAGCGAGTGTTTGACGCGGTGCTCACGCTCGGCCAGCTGCCGCGCGCCTCGTCGGGGAACTACGTCTTGGCCGGGGCAGACGGCACGATCCTGAATATTGAGGCGGAACCCGGTGGCCCGGAAGGCGTGCACCCGATTATTGCGGAGCACGGGCGGGTGCTCCACACGAATCATTTCCGCTCGCCGCTCGTGAACGGCACCGAACGCGCGACGGTGACGATGGCAGACAGCTACGTGCGCCTTGGCCGCCTCGACGCGCTGATTCCGACGCCGCTTGGGCCGGTCTCGCGCGAGCAGCTCAGCACGGCACTCGCCGACCACCGGGACGCTCCGGGAGCGATCTGCTGCCACCCGGATCCGCGGGATCCCGCGGCGTCGCAGTGGTCGACGGTGATGTCGGTGATCATTGACGTCGCCGAGCGCACGCTGCTGCTCAGCGAGGGGAGGCCGTGCGAGACACCGCGGGCCTCAGCCGACTACTCGGGGTTCCTCGGGCGGGGAACGAGCGCGCTGCGCTAGCTCGCGCTGGGAGCGCGCTCGCCGCCCTGCTGTAACGCTGCGGGGCGTGCCCTCCCCGCAGCGTTACAGCAGGTCGCCCCCGTGGGGGTTGAGCTGCATCTCGTGCGCATCCGCATACTCCGCGAGCGCATATGCCTCCTGCCAGACGAGCTCACTCTCGGTCGCGTAGTCGAGCACCAACTGGAGCGCCGCAAACGGTGGCACCGGTGCCAACTCGTAGCGTCCGACGTCCAAGCCCCTGAGGTGCTCAGGGAGCTCGCTGGTGACGCCCTCGCACACGGGCGACACGATCCCGAGCTGGTGGCTGAACACACACATGACGACCTGTGTGCGCTCGCCGCCCGCGGGGAAGGTCCCCTTCAGGAGCGCCGGCGAGACCGCGACGAAGCCGCCTGCGAGCAGTGCCTGCCGGAGGGCCTGCCGCTGCTCCCGCACCGGGCTAGGGGCAAGCGCGTCGAGGGCGGTCAGCTCGAGCGGAGACCCCGAATTGATGATCGCCGCGCACTCCTCGGGAACGAAGGCATCGAGTTTGCCGGTCGCCACCGTCCACGGCTCGGGCATCGCTGAGAGCCGATCGACGAACTGGGAGATCGGCTCCTGACTTTCCTCAGACGGAATCATCGGGAGAAACACGGCAGCTGAGCCCGCAGCCGAGCTGTGGATCATCCAGCGGACGACCGAGTTCTCGCCCGCGATCCAGTTGCCCTGCGCGGTGGTGACCTCGGGCACCGCAGCGCTGATCGCAGCGGCGAGGTCTTGCGGGTCGCCGGGGCCGTAGGCCACAAAGTAGAGCCCCATGTTGAGCATGGCCTGATGCACGTTGTGGGCGTCGCCCTGCGGTTAGCCCGCGGGCGGGTTGACCTGCCGGTGCGGCGTGATCTTGCCGTTTTCTTGCAGCGCTGTGGCGACGAGCTCGGCTGCCCTGCCCGATGCGAACCAGTCGGCGACGAGCGCCTCGGCTATAGCAACGCCGCTGAACTCGAGACCAAAGACAACGTCCCAGAGCGCGTCATTGTCAAACCCGCTCGTGCGCACCACCTCATCAAACTCGGCCGACGGGTCTGGCTTTCCAACATTCACGGTGTACTGCGTCGCGGACATGATGAACAGCCGGTGGATCAGCGTGACCGCCTCGAGCTCGTCGATGTCTGAGCGGGGCACTCCAAGCACTCCCGGCACGGCGTCGAGCTGCGCTGAGATCGAGGGCACCGGGCCGTTACGTTCGACGTAGAGGGTACGAATGCGCTCGACGGTCGCGCGTGGCTGCGGAGCGGGTTTCTTCGAGAACCATCCCATCGCGGGCTCCTAGTTCTCGCGCTTGCAGTGCGGGCAGTTCCAGCGGCCTCCAGCCTTCGCGAAATGGGGATCGATGTAGAACGCGCCGCCGCAGTGCGAGCAGGTGACGCGGCTCTGGTGTCCGCCCTGGGCACTGATCGTTCCGGTGTACATAGCCATGTGTGGGTCCTTTCAAGCAAAACTGTGGGTTGTCACGCTCAGCAAAGCACGCAGTCAGGTTTCCGCGAATCGTTCCGGAGAGGAACCGGAACTCTCCGGAATTCCCGAATGCGGGATCTGTGACCTGCAGCCTGTGAATTCCCAGCGCGTGCGGCCACGACCGAGCCCGGCACCCCACCCGCCGGGCAATCCTTGGAGCTTCCTTGGAGCGCGCGGGGGAGCCTTGAATGTGGTGTCGCTGCCCTCGTGCGATCGGGTGGCGGTGCCTCCAGCGACCACCCGACCACGCAGCACGAACGGACACCCTATGCACGATGCCCCACCTCTCGAGACTCCGGATACAGTTGGCCGGCCTCGCATGAGTCGGCGGAGACGAAAGCGGCTCGCGACCGTGATCTCCCTCAGCGTGGTGGGCGCGCTGCTGCTCGGCGGAGCCGCGGTCGCCGTCGTCTGGCACCGCGCCACAGACAGCATCGTGCGCTCGGAGTTCACGCTGCCGCAGGTGGCGGAGATCGTGAACGCGGATCCGGGGGAGCAGAACGTGCTCATTATGGGCATGGACAGCCGGGTCGACCAGAACGGCAACCCGCTGCCTGACGGCGTGTACGAGGCACTGCACGCAGGAGGGGCAGACGACGGCGGCTACAACGCGAACGTACTCATGCTCCTGCACATCCCCGAGGACCGCTCGAAGACCGTTGGAATCTCGATCCCGCGCGACGACTACGTCGAGATTCCCGGTGCCCCGCTCGGCGTGGGTTACACGAAGATCAAGGAAGCGTACGGGCTCGCGATGCAGGAAGAGATGAACGAGCTCACCTGGCAGACCGAGGAGGATCTCAGCGCGGAAGAGGTGTATCACCGAGCGCGCGCGGCCGGCCGGCAGGCTCAGATCGAGACGGTCTCACACTTTCTCGGCGACGTCAGGATCGATCATTTTGTCGAAATGACCATGGGCGGTTTCTTCCATGTGGCCGAGGCCGTCGCACCGGTGTCGGTATGCCTGAATCAGGCGACGGAGGATTTCTACTCGGGGGCGAGCTTTGCGGCCGGGGTGCAGGAGATCGACGCGCAGCAGGCGATGAGCTTTGTACGGCAGCGCCGCGACACGGGAATCGACGGGCCGTACCTCACCGATCTTGACCGGTCGAGGCGGCAGCAGGCCTTCCTTGCTGCGCTCGCGGAGAAGCTCAGAGACAAGAGCACCCTCATGAACCCCAAGACCATCTGGTCACTCGTCGACGTCACGCAAAAGCACGTTGCGCTCGACGCGGACTTCGACGTGCTCGGGTTCATGCAGATCGCGAACGACGTCGCCCAGCACGGCGCGCACTTCATCACGCTCCCCATTCTCGAGTTCGGGGAGGTCAACGGTGCCGACGTCAACTTCGTCGACGTCGATGAGATCCAGCGCATTGTCGCCTCCGTGCTCGACGGCACGTACTTCGACGCGCCCGTCGAGGTCCCCGGCGCGGTGACCGCCGACCCGGAGGATCCCGAGGCAGATGCGGCCGCGCAGGATGAGCCGGCCGCAGTACCCGAAAACGAGGCAGCACCGGAGGCGGCTGAGGGACCCGAAACGGCCGAGCCGGTTCCCGGAACCGCAAGCTACGACTCGTGGGAGGAGCCGATCCGGGCTGGATCCATCCCCTGCGTGAACTGAGAATGGGTGCGCGATGAGGCAGCAGACCGTGATCCTCGACCAAGCCGTGGAGAGCCGATGGGCGATCGTTCCGGCCCGGCCCGGCAGGCTCAGGAACCTTACGATCGTGTTGCTCAGCGTCGTGCTGCTGCTCGTCGCCGTCGGCGTGCTCATGGTGCAGTCAGCGAGTCAGGTGGTGGCGATCTCCGCGGGCAGGCACCCGCTCGAAGGGGTGCTGCGGCAGGGCAGCTATGCGGCGCTCGGGATCGCGCTCATGCTTGGAATCAGCCGCATCCCGACAGCCGTGCTGCGGCGATACTCGTGGCTGCTGCTGCTCGGCGGATTCGCGCTGCAGGCACTCGTGTATTCGCCGCTCGGTTACGAGGCCGGCGGCAACCGCAACTGGCTGCGGCTCGGGCCCGTCTCGATGCAGCCGGCGGAGTTCATGAAGTTCGTGTTGCTCCTCTGGGTGTCCGCGGTGATCGCGAACAAGGCGCGGCTGCTCGACCGGTGGCCCCACGTGGTGATCCCGATCCTGCCCGTTGTCGCCGCGTCGATGTTCATCAACATCCTCGGCGGTGATCTGGGTACGCTCGTGATCCTCGCAGCGCTCGTCTTCGGCTGCCTGTACTTCTCGCAGGTGCGGTTGCGGATCCTCGCGGGGATCGCAGGGGTCGCGGCGCTCGGGATCACCGCCATGACCCTCGTGAAACCCAACAGGGTCGTGCGGATCATGCACTTCTTCGAGGTCGACTGCCTCACGGACGCGGAGCACGCCTACGCCGGCTGCTGGCAAACCCTCAACGGCTTCTGGGCGCTCGCCAACGGCGGGGTGCTCGGGGTGGGCGTCGGCAACTCGACGGCGAAGTGGCACTGGCTCCCAGAAGCGGAGAACGACTTCGTGTTCGCGATCCTCGGCGAAGAACTCGGGTTCCTTGGCGCGATGGTGGTGATCCTCGCCTTCGTGACGCTCGCAACCGTGCTCATGGGACTCATGGCGTGCTGCCAGACACCGTTCGCTCGCGCGGTGCTCGGCGGCCTCTGCGCGTGGATCACCGCGCAGATGATCGCGAACGTCTCGGTCGTGCTCGGGTTCATCCCCGTGCTCGGGGTGCCGCTCCCGTTTATTTCGGCGGGCGGTACCTCGCTCCTCTCGCTCCTCATGGCCGTCGGCGTCGTGCTCGCCTGTGTGCGTGAGGCCGCCAACGCCCGCGAAACGGACGAGGCGCGCGCCGCAGGTTCCGGCGATCTTGCATAGCTGGGTCCAGGCAAACGTGCGACAGTGGACTCCATACGGGTACGCGGGGCCGGCGACCGGTCCCGGGAAGAGGAGGTTTGAGATGGCTCGGTCTCAACCCAGCTCCCGCGAACTTCCAGACGAGGCCGCCTACCGCAGGTCGGCAGCGCGGATCGGCTGGCAAGTGATGGCGGTGTGCGCGGCGCTCTTCGTGGTCGGCGGCGCAGTGATCCTGGCGTTCGTGTTCTGGCAGACGACCCCGGGAGAGGCGAACAAGGCCCCGCAGCCCGGTGAAATCGAAGTGCGGCTCGACCCCGGAGAGCTCATGCTCGCCGCCACGCTCCTCGTGCTCGGGGCAGTGCTCTGCGCGGGCCTGGCCGCGCGGGTGATCGCGCGGCGGGCGGTGCAGCCACTCGACGCGGCCTTCCGGCTGCAGCGGCGCTTCATCGCAGATGTGAGTCACGAGCTGCGCACCCCACTCGCGGTGATCGACGCGCGAGCACAGCAGCTCGCGGCTCTCACCCCGGCGGGTGACTCCCGGCAGACGGTGCTCACCGAGCTGCGGCAAGACGCGCGAATCATGACCGAGGTAATTGAAGAGATGCTCGACACCGCGTCAGGTGCCGCGCAAGCGCGGGGCAGCGCCGCCCTCGACGAGGCAGTCGCCGCAGTCGCCCGAGACCTCGGCGACGTCGCCCGGCAGTTTGACGTGAATATCACGCACAGGAGCGACAGACTCACGGTCGCGCTTCCCGCGACGGTGCTGCGGCGCTGCCTCGTCGCGGTGGTTGACAACGCGATCGACCATTCGCCGGCCGGTGGCACCGTCTCCATTACGGGCGAGAAGCGTGGGGCCGAAGCGGTCGTGCGAGTGCGCGACGAGGGCAGCGGCATCCAGGGGATCACCCCCGCGCGGGTATTCGACCGCTTCGCGCAGGGGGCGGCACCGGACACGCCGCGCGGCAGCGCGCGCAGGAGCCGCGGCATCGGGCTCGCCCTCGTGCGTGAGCTCTGCGCCGCGCACGGCGGGCGGGTGCGCGTCGCGCGCTCCGGCCCCGAGGGCACGGAATTCGAACTGCTGCTTCCGCTTGCGAGCGGGGAGGAAGCCAAGTGAAGCTCAGATTGCTGGTGGTGGAGGACGATCCGCGGCTCGGGCCGATCATCCGCGACGTGCTCGCCGCGGATTGGGAGGTCGAGCTCGTCGCGAGCGCCGAGGCTGGCGCGGTGGCTGCTGCATCCCGCCACTTCGACGCCTTCGTCGTCGACCGGGGCCTTCCCGGTATGAGCGGCGACGACTGGGTGCGGGAGCTGCGTGCGCGGCGGGTGCAGACGCCGATCCTCTTGCTCACCGCACTCGGCCAGCTCCACGACAGGGTGGACGGGCTCGACGCCGGCGCAAACGACTACCTCGTGAAGCCCTTCGAATTTGCGGAGCTCAACGCGAGGCTCCGGGCGCTCACTCGCCGCTACGACGCTGGCGGGCGAGTGCTCGACATCGGGGAGTGGGAGTTCTCGCCCGACGAGCAGTGGATCGAGTCCCCGTACGACGGCCGGATCACGCTGACAGCAACCGAGAGCGCGCTGCTCGCCGCGCTCGCCGCCGAGCCGGAGCGTACGTTCTCACGCGA
>NZ_JBLUNZ020000006.1:0-8309 GCF_048061935.2 Leucobacter sp. BZR 635
GCACCGCCTACCATTCGGAGGGCGTGAGCCTGGTCTCCGACGCGGAGTACGACGTGCTGTTCCGGCGGCTCGAGGCGATCGAGCGCGCCTTCCCTGAGCTCGCGGGCCACGACAGTCCAACGCAGGAGGTGGGGGCCGCGCTCGTGTCGGCCGGTTTCCCCGAGCATGAGCACGCCGAGCGACTGCTGAGCCTCGACAATGTGTTCTCGATCGAAGAGTTCCGCGAGTGGGCCGAGAAGGCGCGCGCGGCAGCCGGGCGCGAGGTGCGCTGGCTGTCCGAGCTGAAGATCGACGGGCTCGCAATCAGCCTCGCGTACCGAGGCGGCGTGCTCGAGACCGCGACGACCCGTGGTGACGGCCGCGTTGGCGAGAACATCACTGAGAACCTTGAGTTCATTTCGGTGATCCCGCGCAAGCTCACGGGGGAGGGGATCCCCGAGTTCTTCGAGGCCCGCGGCGAGATCTTCCTCCGCCGAGCGGACTTCGAGTGGCTCAACGAGCGGCAGCACGAGCTGCAGGAAGCCTTCGAACAGGAGCAGCGCGCGAAGGGCGTTCCCGAAGAACGCATCACTACCCGCTACCCCGAGTTTGCGAACGCCCGCAACACCGCGGCGGGGAGCCTGCGGCAGCGCGCCGACAAGAAGACGGCCGCGGAGCTCGAGCTCATGCGCGAGCGCCTGGGCCGGCTGTCGCTCTATGTGCACGGCATCGGGGCGTGGGAGCATCCCTCGTTTGACAGTCAGTCGGCCGCCTACGATCTGCTTGCGGGCTGGGGGCTGCCGGTGTCGCCGCACTCACGCGTCTTCGAGAGCGTCGACGATGTCGCAGATTTCATTGAGGATCGCGGCGCGCACCGCCACAGCATCGACCACGAGATCGACGGCATCGTCGTGAAGATCGATGAGTTTGCGCTGCACGCTGAGCTGGGGGAGACGAGCCGGGCACCTCGCTGGGCAATTGCTTTCAAATACCCACCCGAGGAAGTGCACACGAAGCTCCTCGACATTCGCGTGGGCGTGGGCCGCACCGGGCGCGCGACTCCGTACGCAGTGATGGCACCGGTGAAGGTTGCAGGCTCGACGGTGAGCCAGGCCACGCTGCACAATCAGGAGGTCGTGCAAGCCAAGGGCGTGCGGATCGGTGACACGGTCGTGCTGCGGAAGGCGGGGGATGTGATCCCCGAGATCCTGGGCGCCGTGCTCGAACGCCGCGACGGCAGCGAGGTCGAATGGCAGATGCCTTTGAACTGCCCCGAGTGCGGCACCGAGCTGCGCGCCATGAAAGAGGGCGACATCGACCTGCGCTGCCCGAACGCGCGCGACTGCCCGGCCCAGGTGCGAGGCCGCGTTGAGCACATCGGTTCGCGCGGTGCGCTCGACGTCGAGGTGCTCGGCGAGATCACGGCGGCGGCGCTCACGCAGCCCGAGGTTCCCGAGGCTCCGCCGCTCGAAACGGAGGCGGGGCTGTTCGACCTGACGCTTGAACAGCTCGTGCCCATCGAGGTCATCGTGCGTGACGCCGAGACGGGCGAGCAGAAGACCGACCCCGACACCGGTGAGTTTGTGCGCCGCGCCCCGTTCCAGCGGGTGACCCTCGCGTACCCGCCCGAGGCTGCGGGGATGTCGCCCGCTGATCGCCGCAAGGCCGGTCTGCGCAAGAACCACCGCGTCGTTTCTCCGTCAAAGGACGCCGAGACGTTCCTCGCCGAGCTCGAGAAGGCGAAGACCAAGCCGCTCTGGCGGCTGCTCGTCTCGCTGAACATCCGGCACGTCGGGCCCGTCGCGGCCCGCGCCCTCGCCGACTGGTTCGGCTCGCTCGACGCGATCCGTGCCGCGAGCGCAGAGGAGCTCGCGGAGGTCGAAGGCGTTGGATCGATCATCGCCGAGTCACTCCTCGCCTGGTTCGAGACCGACTGGCACGTCGAGATTGTCGATCGCTGGGCCGCCGCCGGGGTGCAGTGGGCGACGCCCGGGCACGCGGGGCCCGGTGCCGCAGTGAGCGCCGAGGGCGTGCTCTCAGGGCTCACGATTGTGGCGACCGGTTCGCTCGACGGGTTCACCCGCGACGGCGCGAAGGAAGCAATCATCCAGGCCGGCGGTAAGGCCGCCTCGAGCGTCTCGAAGAAGACGGATTTCGTCGCAGCTGGCCCGGGAGCCGGATCGAAGCTCGCGAAGGCCGAGGAGCTCGGCATTCCAGTGCTCGATGCGGCGGGCTTCGCGATCCTCGTCACCGAGGGCCCCGCGGGGCTGCCGGGTGCGGAGGGGTAGTTTCACCCCAGCTCAGAAAAGCTCGGATTCGGGGCTGACTTATCCACAAAAGCGATGGGTCGACGCACGCCGCTGCTCCTCCCGACTAACCTGAAAATGCGCCCACCGACCACCACGTGCCCGTGAGAAAGGACTCACCGTGACGAAATCGACGACGACGAAGCCGCCGGAGTCTCCCATCCGTGCCGCGTGGGCGATGCAAGATCCCTTACTCACCGAGTACTACGACACCGAGTGGGGCATGCCGGTGTACGACGAGCAGGGCCTGTTTGAACGGCTCACACTCGAGGCGTTCCAATCGGGGCTGTCCTGGGTCACCATCCTGCGAAAACGCGAGAACTTTCGCGCCGCGTTCGACGGCTTCGACCCCGCGATCGTCGCCGGGTACGGCGATACCGACGTCGAACGGCTGCTCGCTGACGCCGGAATTATCCGCAACCGGCTGAAGATCGAGGCTGCCGTCGCGAATGCCCGGGCGGTCGTCGCGCTGCACGAAGCAGGCGACACACTGAGCGAACTCATCTGGCGGCATGCCCCGCTCGTGTCGCCGGCACCGACGACCGATGAGGAAGTCCCGAGCACGTCACCCGAGTCAGCAGCGCTCGCGAAGGCCCTCAAGGCGCGGGGATTCAGGTTCGTGGGGCCGACGACGATGTACGCGCTTATGAGCGCAATCGGCGTCGTCGATATCCACCTGGTGAGCAGCCACCGCAGGGGCTGTTCGGGTTTCTGGAATAGTGATGGCACACGACGCGAAACAGCAGCTATGGTGTGACTATGTGCACTCGCTTTCTGTGGTCATCAGTCGGAACACCCGGTGCCGGTAACGTCCTCGTCGGGCGCAGCATGGACTGGTTTGAAGATACCCACACCCAGCTCGCGGTGCGGCCCCGCGGGGCCGAGCGACAGAGCGCGCCCGGCGACCCTGGGTCGTTCACGTGGGTGTCAGAGTTCGGCAGCATCGTCTGCCTGATGTACGGCGAGATCGCCGTCGACGGGCTCAACGAGGCCGGCCTCCAGGTGAGCGGGCTCTATCTCGCCGAGTCCGACTACGGAGTCCGCGACACTGCGCGACCGGGGCTCGCGCTGGCGCAGGCGATCCAGTGCCTCCTCGACCGCTTCGCGAACGTCACCGACGCTGTCGCTTGGCTCACCAGCAGCGGTGTGCAGATCATTCCGCTCGATATCGGCGGCAAGCCGGGAACAGGCCACATTGCGCTTGCCGACCGCAGCGGTGACTCGGCGATCATCGAGTTTGTGGCGGGCGAACTCACCGTGCACCACGGCACCGACTACACCGTGATGGCAAACTCACCGCTCTACGAAGAGCAGCTTGAGCTCGAGCGGCGCTACGCGGGGCTGGGCGGCAACGACCCGCTGCCCGGCGGAACCGACTCGCCAGACCGGTTTGCGCGCGCCGCCTTCTACTCGTCGCGCCTGCCGCACACGACGAGCGGCCGAGAGGCCGCAGCCTATGTGTTCAGCGTGATCCGCAACGCCTCGGCACCCTTTGGCACGGCCGACCCTGTCCGCCCGAACGTCTCCACGACGCGCTGGCGCACGGTCGCAGATCTCACCGCGGGCCGCTACTTCTTCGAGTCGACGACGAACCCGAACGTGGTGTGGGCTGAACTCGCGAGCTTCGACCTCGCGCCGGGCCCCGAGACCCGATTCGACCCGCAATCGTCGCTGGCCGTGAGCGGCGAGGTGAACGCGCAGTTCGCTGCCGCGTAGTTCCCAGACACTTCCGCGGCTCTGGCCGTGACCTGGCTGTCCTTCGAGCCGCCGCTCGCTAGACTGGACAGGTTGAGAACCACTCCCAATCCATGATGGAGCAGCATGCCTGAAACTTCTGCGGCCAATAGCGCCGCGCCCGGCACCGAGATCACGGCGGAGACCGTCGCGCATCTCGCCGGTCTTGCCCGGATCGCGCTGACCGACGCCGAGGTCGAGGGGCTCACCTTTGAGCTCGACTCGATCCTCACGAACATCGCGAAGGTGAGCGAGGTCGCTACCGCTGACGTCCCCGCAACAAGCCACCCGATCCCGCTGAGCAACGTGACCCGCGTCGACGAGATCGCCGACGTGCTGACCCTCGACGAAGCACTCCAGAACGCGCCGGCAACCGCCGATGGCATGTTCCGTGTGTCGTCGATCCTGGGGGAGGAGCAGTAATGAGTGAACTGATTACCCTGACCGCTGCGGATCTCGCAGCAAAGCTGTCCTCGGGCGAGGTCTCCTCGGTCGAGGCGACGCAGGCGCACCTCGACCGGATCGCCGCAACCGACGGCGAACTCAACGCGTTCCTCGCGACCGACAGCGAGGCGTCGCTCGCGGCCGCACGTGCGATCGACGAGCGCCGCGCGGCAGGCGATGCGCTCGGCGAGCTCGCCGGTGTGCCGCTCGCGCTCAAGGACGTGCTCGTCACGACCGACATGCCCGCGACCGCCGGCTCGAAGATGCTTGAGGGCTACCGCTCGCCGTTCGACGCGACCGTGGTCGCGAAGGCGCGCGCTGCCGGCCTCATCAACATCGGCAAGACGAACATGGACGAGTTCGCGATGGGATCCTCCACTGAGGCTTCCGCGTACGGGCCGACCCACAACCCGTGGGCAATCGGCAAAGTGCCGGGCGGCTCGGGCGGCGGCTCAGCCGCGGCCGTGAGCGCGTTCCAGGCACCCCTCGCGCTCGGCAGCGACACCGGTGGCTCGATCCGCCAGCCCGCTGCCCTCACCGGCACCGTCGGCGCGAAGCCCACCTACGGCGGCATCAGCCGCTACGGCGCAATCGCGCTCGCCTCTTCCCTCGATCAGGTCGGGCCGTGCGCGCGAACCGTGCTCGACACGGCGCTGCTGCACGACGTCGTGGCAGGCCACGACCGGCACGACGCGACCTCGCTGAACCACGCCTGGCCGTCGATGGCCGCAGCGGTGCGCGACGGAGCAGACCCCGGGAGCCTCAAGGGGCTGCGCGTCGGCGTCGTCAAGCAGCTGCAGCTGCCAGGCATGCAGGAGGGCGTCAAGGCTCGCTTCGACGAGACCGTCGCGCTGCTCACCGCGCAGGGCGCCGAGGTCGTCGAGATCGACGCACCGCACTTCGAGTACGCGGTCGCCGCCTACTACCTCATCCTCCCGTCGGAGGCCTCGAGCAACCTCGCGAAGTACGACTCGGTGCGCTTTGGCCTCCGCGTCGAGCCGGAAGGCGGTGGCACGATCGAGAGCGTGATGAGCTCGACCCGTGGTGCAGGCTTCGGCCCCGAGGTAAAGCGCCGCATCATCCTCGGCACCTACGCGCTCTCCGCCGGCTACTACGACGCCTACTACGGCAGCGCGCAGAAGGTCCGCACGCTCATCCAGCGCGACTTCGCAGCAGCCTTCAACCAGGTCGACGTCATCGTCTCGCCGACGGCTCCCACCACCGCGTGGAACATCGGGCACGTGAACGAGGACCCGATGCAGGACTACATCAACGACGCGACGACGATCCCCGCGAACCTCGCAGGAATCCCGGGGCTCAGCCTCCCGATCGGCACCGCGAGCGAGGACGGCCTCCCGGTCGGCCTGCAGCTCATGGCGCCCGCGTTCGAGGACGCCCGCCTGTACCGCGCAGCAGCCGCGATCGAAACCCTCATCACCGAGCGCGACGGCAAGCCCTTCTGGGCGCAGTCGCCCTCCCTTGTGTCCGCGACCACCGGAAAGGCGGCAGCGTAATGGCGAAGACGAAGCTTATGGACTTCGACAAGGCGCTCGAACTCTTCGAACCGGTCATCGGCCTCGAGGTGCACGTCGAGCTCAACACCAAGACGAAGATGTTCTCGTCGGCGCCGAACGTGTTCGGCTCCGAGCCGAACACCAACCTCGCGCCCGTCTGCCTCGGTCTGCCGGGCTCACTCCCGGTCGTGAACGAGACCGCGGTAAACTACTCGATCCGCCTCGGTCTCGCGCTCGGCTGCGACATCGCAGAGGTCTCCGGGTTCGCGCGCAAGAACTACTTCTACCCAGACATGGGCAAGAACTACCAGATCTCGCAGTTCGACGACCCCATTGCACACGACGGCTCGGTCGAGATTGAGCTCTCGAGCGGCCGCGTGATCCACGTGCCGATCGAGCGCGCGCACATGGAGGAAGACGCCGGCAAGCTGAACCACGTCGGCGGCTCGACCGGTCGCATCCAGGGCGCCGAGTACTCGCTCGTCGACTACAACCGTGCCGGTGTGCCGCTCGTTGAGATCGTCACGCATCCGATCTTCGGCGGCGAGGCAGATACGCCCGAGATCGCTGCCGTGTACGTGTCGACCATCCGCGACATCGTCGTGTCGCTCGGCATCTCCGACGCGCGCATGGAGCGGGGCAACATCCGCTGCGACGCGAACGTGTCGCTGCGCCCCCGCGGCAACGAGGGTGCCGGCATGAGCGTGCTCGGCACGCGTACCGAGACGAAGAACGTGAACTCGCTGCGCTCGATCGAGCGCGCAGTGCGCTTCGAGATCCAGCGCCAGGCGCAGCTGCTCTCCGAGGGCACCGCGATCACGCAGGAGACCCGTCACTGGCACGAGGACACCGGCGAGACCTCGCCGGGCCGCCCGAAGAGCGACGCCGACGACTACCGGTACTTCCCGGAGCCCGACCTCGCGCCGCTCACGCCGTCGCGCGAGCTCGTCGAGGAGCTGCGGGCCACGCTGCCCGAGCACCCGACGCTGCGCCGCCGCCGGCTCGCGGCCGAGTGGGGCTTCTCGCCGCTCGAGTTCCGCGACGTCGTCAACGGCGGCCTGCTGAACGACATCGAGGCGACCGTTGCAGCTGGCGTGCCCGCGCAGACCGCCCGCAAGTGGTGGACCGGCGAGGTCGCACGTATCGCGAACGAGCGCTCCGCAGTGGCGACCGACCTCATCACGCCCGAGCAGATCGCCTCGGTCGTTGCGCTCGTCGACGCTGGCACGCTGAACGATAAGCTCGCGCGCCAGGTGCTCGCAGGGCTGATCGACGGTGAGGGCACCGCGCAGGAGATCGTCGACGCCCGCGGGCTCGCGATCGTATCTGACGACGGCGCGCTCATCGAGGCCGTTGACGCGGCGCTCGCCGAGCAGCCCGACGTGCTGCAGAAGATCCGCGACGGCAAGGTCCAGGCCGCCGGCGCGATCATCGGCTCCGTCATGAAGGCGATGAAGGGCCAGGCTGACGCCGCCCGCGTGCGCGAGCTCGTGCTCGAGCGCGCAAGCGCCGAGTAGCGAGCGCCAAGCAGCCGGCGTCGGTTAGCAGGCGCTGCACACGCAGTTCCCAAGAGTCGGGCCGGGTGGATCACTGATCCACCCGGCCCGACTTGGTACCTGGGTACCGCTCTGCGGTCCAGCGATCATCCTGCGGGGCCAAGAACAGCGGCACCGGAGGCCGATCCGGCCCGCTGCACGGGCGCATAATCTCGAAGTATGAACAACACGAAACACCTCACTCGACTAGCCCTCGCAACGAGCGGCGCGTTGGCTCTGGGGCTCACGCTCTCAGGCTGCGGCGTCATCGACACCGTCACGAAGTCTGCTGCTGATGCCTGGAGCGTCACCTACGAAGTGACCACCGACAGCGATGCCCCCGCGCAGCTCAGCGACGTGTCTTACCTCGACGCGAAAGACCGCATGACGGAGCAGCACACCGAGCAGGTGTCGCACGCAGCGACGGCGGCCACCGCAGACGGGTCGTTCGCCTGGACCGCAGACACGATCGTCGTCACGGGCGATCCAGCCAGCGTCTCTGCGACACCACCGAAGGGCGTCAGCGCGACCTGCCGCATCCTGCTCGACGGCACTCGGGAGCTCGCGTCTGAGACGGGCGCGCCGGGTGAGGCCGTGCACTGTGAGAGCGTCACGCCCGAGTTCGACTAGCGGCTGCTCCGGCCGCTCCGGCCGCGACGTGCCGGGCACGAGCCGACACCCTCGGTACCCCGACCCCGACCCCGACTCCGACCCCGACCCCGGGCTAGCCGCCCAGACGGCGGTACCGCCTCGCAGCCAACGGGGCGAATATCGCTGTCATCGCGAGCGGAGTGAGC